>NZ_DASUBE010000092.1:0-21222 GCF_035763405.1 Edaphobacter sp. | reverse complement strand
CGTCCGTGACTGCCTCTTCTCTCTCCGCTGCAACTGACGATAGCCTTGCGGCGCCGGCCGCAGTCGGCGCACAGGGCGGACCCAGAGCATCCGGCGGCGGTCTGCTTGGCGGTGCGGGCGGCGCAGTGGGTGGAGTTGCCGGCGGCATTGGCCATACCGCAGGTGAACTAGGCGGCACTGTCCAGTCCGGCGCAGGCTCCGTCGTAAATGACACGCGAGCAGTAGGCGGAGCTGTTGCCAACGCGGGCGTATCGGGCACGGTCGATCACGCTCCCGTAGCAAACCTGCCGGGCGTGACTCTTTCAAGCGCCGCAAACACAAGCAGCTCTGGATCGCTTGATGCGTCAGGCCGAAACATCGACCTCGAAAGCGGAACGACCATGACGCTCAACGTCTCCGCTGGCCAACAATAGACCGCAAAGGATCAAACAACGGGTGTGCGGCACGAGTGATCGCCGCACACCCGCTTTTGTCACTGTGGAAAGACGGCAAACTCCCGGAGGCCGATGGGGCCCTGGAAGATATGCCAGATAGTCACGCGCAGGTAACGTGCAGTCACTGGGTTGAACGACAAAACACCGATGGCCCCAATTCTCGACACGCTGCGCGGAATATCGGTAAAGCTGATGCCGTCCTGTGAGGCTTGCAGCCTGACCAGGCTAATCGAGTGCGCATCGAGTTGCTTGAGCACGACCCGCTGGAAGCCGACCGATGAACCCAGATCGACAGTCAACGAGGCACTCGGCTGGCCGCCGCCCGCCTCCCAACCGGTAAATGCCAGTCCATCGACCGCATTCCCCGCAGCGGAATCGGATGCAACGGAAGATGCAACCACAGGCCGGTTGAGCGCCAGGTTGATCGCCGATTGCGGATTGAAGAAATCAGGCGGCGTCGCGCCATTGGAGTACTGCGACTTGAGATCGGTGCCATTGCCTGCAAGTACAGTCTGGGACAGATAATTTGCGACGCTACCCGGGAACTGCGTGTCGAAGAGAATGCCTTCGCCCCGGTCATTGGTGGCGACATTGTTGAAAAAAAAGGTATGTGCGGTCTCGGCAACGCCGCCGGTTGCGGTTGAAATCGAGCCGATGCGGAGTCCATTGTCGACAACATCATTGGTGTTGCTGAAAGCAGTATTGCCGTTCGTAACATTGCGAGTTCCGCTGCCGGTCGCGTTGTTATAAACGCCGATACCATGGCCGGGCGGATTGGGAATGTCGCGCGTCGTCGTGTAGTTACCGTAGATTTTGTTATACGAATCCGACTGCTCGATGAATACCCCATAGCGATAGTTATCGAGGCTCGTGTTGCCGATCGCATAGCTGTTCGAGGTGGATGAGTCGAAATCAACCGCGTCCATATTGCAGTTGCTCAACAGGTTTTCCATCACAACATAGTGAGCATTGGCATACTGGGTCCAGAGACAGCGCCCTCCGCTCTCGTTGACAGTATTGCGATAGAGGATGTTGTAGCCGCTCCCGCGTTGGAGCTGAATCATGCCACCGCTGGTCCGCTTCGTAGGTACGCCCCCGTTGATGACGGCGACATGATCGATATAAGCCATGGTCGTGGAAGGAAAGTAAATGCCTGTGATCTTGCCTTTCCCATTCATGTCGATGGTCCCACCCGAGATAGAAACAAAAGAAGCCGGATTTGTATCGGTAATCACCCGGGACACCTTGCCGGTCACATGAATCGTGCCATTAAGCAGCACCGCAGTATTTGACCCCAGAGTCAGAGGAGCGGTGCCGTCCAGCGCAAAGTCCCCATTCATGTGAAGAACGATGAAGCTGTTCGGATTTGCGGTGCGAGTAGCGTCATAGGTCGCCTGAACTGCTGTGATGTCCTCGGAGCCAACAGTCACATCAACCCGGCTGACTCCATTGAGAACTGGATCGCTGTGCTGATTGTCGATCGTCGGCGGATAGAAGTATTGACTGACGGGCGCATTCAACGGCGTCCCATGCGCGACGACATAGTTAGCGGCAGAGCGGTCGGTAAGATTGACCTGGTTGTCCAGGGTGTTGTCGAAGACAAGATTGTCGGACCCGTCGAAGTCGATCCCATTGGCCTCATTGTGGCTGACAATGTTGCGCATGACCGCCGTTCCGGAGCTGGTTGACGCAAGTTGAACGCCCGCCTGCTCGTTGTCGTCAATCTCATTATCCGAAATGAGATTGTTGTTCGCGTCGTCGAACACACCGATGTTGTTATGTCGAATGTCATTGTTGGTCAGGGAGGTATGGGCCGAGCTGAGCTGGACGCCGGTCCCCTTGTTGCCGTGGATGAAATTGTCGAGAAGCAGCGCCTGGGTAATCGACCGAACGCTGATGCCATTGCCGCCTGCATGCGAAATGTCGCAACGTGTAATCACTGAGCCGCTGTCGAAGACCGTGTTGCCACTGCCCGAGAGAACGATGCCGTCGCGCCCTGTATGCCGGATGGTCACGGCATCAATGTTGATTTTGGTCGAGCCTTCGACATCAATTCCGGCAACATTCTGATCGTTGCCCTCAAGGATTCCACCTGCGACGGCCACTTTGCTCTGCCCATGAATCGCAATGAGGCTGGAAGCCCTCGCATTCGGCGCTGCCTCGATGGTCCCGTAGAGAACGAGTGAGGTCTTCGACGGCAGAGTGAGAGGCGCATCTTCGATGCGGTAGCGTCCCGTAAGCGTCAATACAATCGGCGAGTTGGCATCGACTGCACGCGCTGCGTTCAACTGTCTCTGAATGTCGGAGACCTTCGCGGAGCCGAACGCTAACGTGATGGGCGTCTCGGCGGGATCGGTGATGTAGCTACTGGCAGGCGGTACATATAAGCCCGGATGGCGTGGGCCGGTTGCCTGTTGCGCATGGCCTGCAACTGCCGGAACCATAAACGCAGCCAATAGAAAGACCACCGAGCCGACTGAGCCGACACTACGAGGCCGACTTGGCTGAATGATTGAAGGATGACTCAATGAAAAGGTTGTTGATGTATCCGTATACATGGCAGTCTCCACAATTCACTTTCAGTTTGATAAGCAATTCAGATTCTCTGAGAGTTGAGGCGCTTCAAACTTGCAGTCAGCACTACTATCCAGCGCAGCAACTATACATGGCGGGGTGTGGCTGTTTCTACTTAAATTTCAATATGTGAAAATATTTTTTCACCAGAAAGAAGCGAACCCCAGCCCTGCCCCTGGTCAGATTCGGTGAAACGCCCGCTGAATGTCCTTGTGCGTGTAGCGCAGCGCGATAGGTCGTCCATGCGGACAACTGGTAGGATGCTCGGTTTTGCCCAGCTCAGCCAGCAGCCAGTCAATCTTCGCCGGCTCCAGCGGCATGTTCACCTTGATCGCCGCGTGGCAGGCGATGCTTGCAGCAATGCGGCGTCCACGCGTCTCCGCGTTCTCCGTCTGCTGCTCGCGGTCAGGCACGCCGAGCACCTCCTCCAACATGCGCTCCATCTCACGGCCCTCCAGCCCCACCGGCGCGGCCTTGATGGCGATCGTGTGCGGGCCAAACGGCTCTGCCTCGAAGCCGTTGCGCTCCAGCTCATCGGCCAGCCGGGCGAAGGCCACCATCTGTGCGGGCAGCAGATCGACCAGCACAGGCATCAGCAGCCGCTGGCGCTGCACGCGCTCCACCTCGCGCTCGCGCAGGATTTTTTCAAACAGCACACGTTCGTGCGCCACATGCTGGTCCACAATCCAAAGCCCCTCATCGTTCACCGCAAGGATGAACGAGTCGCGCAACTGGCCCAGCGGCTTCAACGTAGCCAGCGCGTTCAGGGTCTCATTTTCATTCGGCGGAGCAGCCTCATCGTAACCGACAGGAATCTGCGCTTCGGGAAAGTTGAGGCGGCCAGCTGACTCAGGAACCAGCGGCGCAGCCAGGTTGAATACCTCGGCATCGTCGAGCGAAGGCGCAGCCTCTGACTGCGGCAGGTTCGGCTCAAACACAGGCTGCGCGGGGCCGTCGGCGAGAGGGCTTACATCGATCGTCAGCGACGCGCTCGCGTGGGGAGAATTGTGCAGTGCGGCAGCAAAACTCGCCACCGGACGCGCCTGCATCAACGTCGTGCGCACCGTGTCGCGCACAAAGTCGTGTACGAAGGAAGACTGGCGAAAGCGCACCTCCGTCTTCGCCGGATGCACATTGACATCGACCTCCTGCGCGGGCATCTCGAGAAACAGCAGCACCACGGGAAACGACGTCGGCGGGATGATGTTGCGATACGCCTCGGTCAGCGCGTGCAAAATGAGCTTGTCACGGATGAGCCGCCGGTTCACAAAGATATAGATCGAGTTGCGATTGAGCTTCTGTAGCTCCGGCTTCGAGACAAAGCCCGTAATGCGGATATATCCGGGGTCGGGCGGCGTGTAGTCTTCCTCGCGCTTCCACGGCGGCGGCTCGGGTAGCCCCGCGCGAGTGAAGTCCATCTCTGCCGTGGTGGGAAGCATCAGCCCGCTGGTCTCTTTGCCGAATATCTGGAACAGTCGGTCGGAAGCCGTGACCACGGCAGGCGCAACCAGCAGCGCCTGCGCCGCACTGTGCAGCTCGAAGTGTTTTTCCGGGTGAGCGAGCGCATAGTGCGTTACCAGCGCGGCAATGTGCGCCAGTTCCGTCTGCTCGGAGCGCAGAAATTTTCGTCGCGCCGGAGTGTTGAAGAACAGATCGCGCACTGTGATCGTCGTCCCCGCAGGCAGGCCAGCGTCCTCAACACGGACAATGTTCCCGCCCGCAATCTCGACCAGCGTGCCGGAAGGCTCTTCGGCCACGCGCGTCTCAAGCTGAAGCCGCGAGACGCTGGCGATGCTGGGTAGCGCCTCGCCGCGAAACCCGAGCGTGGCAATCGAAAGCAGATCGTCCGAGGTGCGCAGCTTCGAGGTAGCATGGCGCTCGAAGGCAAGCAGAGCGTCGTCCCGCACCATGCCGTGCCCGTTGTCGGCAATGCGGATAAGCTTCCGGCCGCCTCCCTCGATCTCGATGCGGATGCGCGTGGCACCCGCGTCAAGCGAGTTCTCGAGCATCTCCTTGACCACCGACGCAGGGCGCTCGACCACCTCGCCGGCAGCGATCTGGTTGGCCACCACATCGGACAGAACTCGGATGCGACCCATGCGTCGATTGTAGCCGCAGGGTTGGCTCAGGCTTCGGGCTGATGCACCTTGCTCGTGAAGCGCGGCGAACGCACACGGTAAAGCAGCCCGATACACAGGAACAGACCGGTGCCGAACAGCAGCAGCGACTCCGGCTCCGAGACCGCCGAGAACGCGCCGCCGGAGATCGACTCGGGAGCAACCGAAAAGGAGCCGAACGAAACGGCCCGTCCGCTGCTCCCTTCGTAGAAGAAGGCGTAGTCGCCCACTGCGGTGAAGAAGTAGCGCTCCGGCCCGTTGTCGAGTATGGCCGCAAAGACAACATCGTCCAGTTTGCCGTTGTAAAAGCGGACAAAGACATCTTCGATCGAGTCAGCCAGCGTGAAGGTCTGGCCGTCGATCATAAAATCCGCGTTATCGAGCGTGTCCCGCGACCGGCTGTAGTCGGAGACGCCCGACGCCGCAGGCGCGTGGTCCAGCGTGATAGCGCCTGTGCCGCCAAAACTGGAGAGCTCGCCAGGGACCAGCATGAGGTGATAGGTGATAGGGCTTGCAGGCAGCACAGCGGGAGCAGCCAGCGTAAAGCAGGCGGCCAGCAAAAAGCCGAGCGCAGATCGGTTGCGTTTGAACGTGAAGAACATATCAGATGCCTATCGGCGGCAAAGCGCACGGCACGAGCCGTGTTCCATTTTGTCTGCAATAGAATTGGCCAGACCTCTTCCCGCTCATGTAGACTTCCCTCGCCCGTTGAAGCCGTCTTTCAAGGGCATTTCACAAGAGATGTTGGACCGGAGGGACAGAAAATGGCGCTGGACGATGCAAACCGCAGAGAGTTCTTGAAGATGGGCGGGGCTGCCCTGGCAGCAGCCTCGTGGAGTGCTCGCAGCTACGCGAGCATCGTTGGAGCGAATGACCGCGTGAAGGTCGGAGTCGTCGGGTGCGGCGACCGCATGAGGAGCGCGCTGATTCCGGCGATGCTACAGCACGCCAAGGAACTGAACTTCGAGTTCGTTGCGGTGTCCGACATCTGGAACCGGCGGCGCGAGGAAGGCGCGGCTTACGTCCAGAAGCTCAGCGGCAGCGCGGTCGACCCGGTGCGCAACAACGATGAACTCTACGCGCGCAAAGACGTCGATGCCGTGCTGGTGGCGACGGCAGACTTCCAGCACGCGCTGCATGGCGTCGAGGCCGTCAACGCCGGGCGCGACGCTTATGTCGAGAAACCGACGGCACACACCATGGAAGACGCTCGCGCGTTTCGTGCCGCAGTCCACAAGACCGGCAGGATCGTGCAGGTGGGCACGCAGCGACGCAGCACGCCGAGCTACCAGAAGGCTTACGAATATATTCAGTCGGGCAAGTTCGGCGACATCGTCATGGTTGAGATGACTTGGAACGTGAATCAACCAGGCCGCTGGCGCAGGCCGGATGTCGTGCCTCTGCTTAAGGAAGAGGACACGGACTGGAAGCGGTATCTGATGAACCGTCCCGCCGCGCCGTTCGATGCGCGGAAGTATCTGGAGTTCCGCCTCTTCTGGCCGTACTCGTCGGGCATTCCTGACCAGTGGCTGGTGCACCAGATCGACACGGTGCACTGGTTTACAGGGCTGCCGCATCCGCGCAGCGTGGTGGCCAACGGCGGAATCTATCTATGGAAAGACGGGCGGCAGAACTGGGACACGATGACGGCTGTCTTCGATTACGGCCCACTCGACGACCTCTCGAAGGGCTTCCAGGTACAGTACACGTCGCGGTTCACCAACTCGGCCGGCGGCGTGAAGGAACTCTATTACTCAAACGGCGGAATGCTGGATATGTCGAAGCAGACGGTTACGTCTACCGGTGGTCTTTCAGCGCGGTCGGCTGCGGAGATGAAGATGCAGCCGAACCTTCTCGAAAGCTTCTCACTGAGCGAGAAGGTAGAGACCGTTTCGACCGATGCCAACACCGGCGTCCACGGCGATCCGGAGACCTCGGCCAACATGCGCAACTGGATGGAGTGCGTGCGGTCGCGCAAGACGCCGAACGCAAGCATCGAGGCGGGTTACAGCCACTCGATTGCGCTGTGCATGAACATCGCTGCAATCCAGACGGGCGAGAAAGTGACGTTCGACGACAAGACGCAGCAGGTGCTCGCAGGAGGCAAGGTCTATGCGTAGTGTGTTGCTTTGCTGCCTGGTGGCGGGTCTGGGCCTCGGCGGCAGCCTGATGGCCCGGGCTGCCACCGGAGTCCGCGTCACGCCTGATGAAGCGCATCGGCGCGTCGATGTCACCATCGACGGGAAGGCGTTCACGTCGTTCGTGTGGCCGACGTCGCTCAAGAAGCCTGTGCTCTATCCGCTCGTCTCCTCCGATGGAGTCACGGTGACGCGGGGGTATCCGCTCGAACCGCGTCCGGGCGAGCGGACGGACCATCCGCATCACGCGGGCGTGTGGTTCAACTACGGCAATGTGAACGGCTTCGACTTCTGGAACAACTCGGATGCGATTCCAGAGGCGCGGCGCGACAAGATGGGGACGATTCATCTGGAGAAGATCGTCTCAACCAGGAGCGGCGCAAACAGCGGTGAGCTGGTCACGCGGTCAGTGTGGACGGCGGGCGATGGAAAGGACCTGCTGGACGAGACGACGCATTATGTCTTCACACGCCGCGGCGACGAGCGCGTCATCGACCGCATCACGACGCTGACTGCTCTCGATCGTGTCGTCTTTCACGATGACAAGGAGGGCGTGCTCGGGATTCGGGTGGCGCACTTCCTGGAGTCTCCGACCGAGAAGGGCGGGACGTTTACGGATGCTGATGGGCACGCGACCAAAGTCTCGTCGAGCGTCCCGGGAGCGACGGGCGTCTACCTGACCAGCGAGGGTGTGAAGGGTGACGCGGTGTGGTCCACGCGCGGGCGTTGGTGTCTCCTGACCGGGCACACGGGCGACCATGTGGAGACGGTGGCAATCCTGGACCACACGGGGAACCCGGGGTATCCGACCTACTGGCACGCTCGCGGGTACGGTTTGTTCGCGGCGAACCCTCTGGGGCGGAGCATCTTCGATCCGAAGGCTCCGGCATTCAACTTCACGCTGGAGAAGGGTCAGACGGCGACCTTCCGGTATCGGGTGGTCGTGCTTCCGCGGGCGGCTACGGCGGCTGAGATGAACAAGGAGGCGGAGGCGTTCAACGGGGAGTACCGGTAAACCCTCCCCCCATATCTCATATCTAAAATACTTCAAACATTGGACTTAGGGTGGGGGTATCTCCCCGGCTCCGTCCAGCAAAAGGCCCCGGGTTCTCCGGGGCTTTTCGTTTCCTATTCTTATTATAGCGGGCGGCGAAAACTAAACCGCCAACGTGTTGGCTATTCTGTTCAGGTTGTCTGGAGAGACGATTTGATGAGGAGAGCTGCGCTGCCGGTCGTTCTGTTGCTGCTTTTGCCAATGGGGGCCCTGGCGGCTAACCGCCGCACGGACGCCGCCGCGGAGGTGGATGCGATGCTTGCGGGGCTGGCCGGCGACCATGCGCCCGGACTGGCCGTGCTGGTCCGGCAAAATCATCGGACGGTCTTTGAGCGCGGATACGGCGTAGCTGACCTGAAGACACGGACGCCGATCGACGCGGGCACGGACTTCCGGCTGGCATCCTGCACCAAGCAGTTCACCGCGATGGCCGTGATGCTGCTGGTGCACGATGGCAAGCTACGGTACGACGAGCCGTTGACCGAGATCTTTCCCGACTTTCCTGCATACGGAAAGAGCATCACCGTTCGGAATCTGCTGAACCACACCTCCGGCCTTCCTGACTATGAAGCGTTGATGGATCGGGCTTCGGCGGGCGGCCCACCGCGCTGGACTCCCGATCATCAGATTCGCGATGCTGAGGTGCTGACGTTGCTGGAGGCCGAAGACCACGGCAACTTCGCGCCGGGAACGAAGTGGTCTTACAGCAACTCGGGCTACGTGGTGCTGGGCCTGATTGTGGCGAAGGTCTCGGGCGAGCCTTTTGGCGACTTTCTGCGCGAGCGCATCTTCAGGCCGCTGGGGATGCGCCATACGCTGGCCTTGATCAATGGGCAGAATGAGGTTCCGCACCGCGCCTTCGGCCACTCCAAAGACGGTGCGGCGTTTGAGCAGACGGACCAGAGCGCAACCTCGGCGACGCTGGGCGATGGCGGCGTGTATTCGAGCCTCGAAGACCTTGCCCGATGGGACAGGGCTTTGGCGCGTCACACGCTGCTGAGCGCGGCGGCGATGCGGACGGCGCTCACACCGTTCCGATTGCCGGATGGCTCGCTGCCGGTGTGGGCGAGCGACCCGGGCGATACCGATCCGCAGGCGGGCAAGCCTGTTGCCTACGGCTTCGGCTGGTTTCTCGATCCCTACCGGGGCCACACGCGCATGTGGCACTACGGCGACACGGTTGGATTCAAGACGGCGATTGAGCGATTTACCGACGACAAGCTGACCGTCGTTGTGTTGTGCAATCGATCTGATCTGGATGCGGCTGCGGTGGCAACAAAGATTGCCGATGTGTATTTGAAGGGCGGGCGTTGAAACGTGATGTAGCTCTTCCGATGAGAACAGGTTTTGTGCAGTCACAGACGAAATGCGGGGATCCTTCGCTTCGCTCAGGATGACAAGTTCTACAATGTCGCTCAGTAGCAAACCGCAGGTCCCTCGACTACGCCACTCACGATGAGACCGTGAGTGACTCCGCTCAGAATGACAAGCGTGTGCATCGGTCACATCCAGAGGGAACATCTTCAGTGCGGTCATCGGAGTTTCTCCAGATGAGCCCACTGATTTGCCGGCGCAGGCATTCTTCGGCCCATATATACTGGCGACTCAACTCAGGAGACGTTATGTTCAAGACTGTCGGCTCGATCATCCTTATTGCGATTGTTGCCATTCTCGTGATCGCCGCGACCAAGCCCGACACGTACGTGGTCCAGCGATCGACGTCGATCAACGCCTCGCCCGAAAAAGTCGCTGCGCTGATCAACGACTTCCACAACTGGGATAAGTGGTCTCCCTGGGCGAAGCTCGATCCGACGATGAAGACGACTTACGCCGGCGCGCCGAGCGGCGTTGGAGCGATCTACGAGTGGAAGGGCGACAGTAAGGTGGGCGAGGGCCAGATGGAGATCTCCTCCGTGACGCCTACCAAGACGACGATCAAGCTCGACTTTCTGAAGCCCTTTGCCAGCCACAATACGGCCAACTTTTTAATTGAGCCGGAGGGCATGGGAACGCGCGTCACCTGGGTGATGGATGGACCGCTGGAGTTCTTTCCCGGCAAGCTGATGAGCGTCTTCACCACGATGGACAAGATGATTGGCCCGGACTTTGAAAAGGGCCTTGCCAGTCTGAAGACCGAGTCGGAGCTGGCGCAGCAGCAGGCCCCGACCGCGGCGTCGCAGCCGCTGGTCCCGGCGCAGACGCAGCCTTAAGCTGCACTGCGATGCGCTATGGACGCCGCATCTCCTGTATGCTTTCCGCATGAAAGTTCTGGTGATCGACATTGGCGGCACGCATGTGAAGGTGGCTTCGACCGACCACCGCACTCCGATCAAGATCGTCTCCGGCCCTGAGATGAACGCCGAAAAGATGGTCCGGCAGGTGCTCGACGCAACGAAAGACTGGCAGTACGATGCCGTCTCCATCGGCTATCCCGGGCCGGTGGAGCATGAACATCCCATCGCCGATCCGCACAACCTGTCCCCCGGCTGGGTCGGCTATCCGTATAAGAAGGCCTTCGGCAAACCGCTCAGCTTCATCAACGACGCGGCCATGCAGGCGCTGGGCGGCTACCGGGGCGGTCACATGCTCTTCATCGGGCTCGGCACTGGCATGGGTTCGGCGGTGGTCTTTCAAGGCACGGTGGTGCCGCTCGAATTGGCGCACCTGCCCTACAAAAAGGGTCGCACGTATGAAGAGTACGTCGGCGAAGAAGGCTTGAAGCGACGCGGGAAAAAACGCTGGCGCGCATCCGTGCTCGACGTCGTCAACCTGCTGAAGGCAGCGCTGGTCTGCGACTATGTGCTGCTGGGCGGAGGCAATGCCAAGCTGATGGATGAGCTTCCCGAACATGTCATTCGCGGCTCGAATGCCAACGCCATCGCAGGTGGATTTAAATTGTGGGAGACGCCTCAACCATCCGCGCGAGAGGTGAAGATCAAGCCGGTACGGCGCGCGCGCAGATCGCGTTAGGGAGAGTCTGATTAAGTCAGCGAAGATTCCCTCAGGGGCTAAAGAGGGTGCTGAAAAAGTGTCTCGCCTGGAAGAAAGCGTACCTCAGCGGCTAAAGCCGCGTTGATTTTGCAGCGTTAGCGGCACGGCTGAAGCCGTGCCCTTAAGCAAAACTAACTTTTTCAGCACCCTCTAAAGCCCCATTCAAAATAGGTGGTTTGCGGCACGGCTGAAGCCGTGCCCTTAACAAAGTAGGGCTTAATCAGACCCTCCTTAGGGCATTTCTCTTATCGGCGTAGCCCGGCGCGGGCCGATGCGAAACGCAGATTCCCTTCGGGAACGACAACAAAAAGTGGCGACTGCCTGGGAGATGCGGACGGCGCTTCAGGCGTGGGGGGTTTCATGTGCCGCGCGCAGCAAGGCTTCCAGATCGAGCGGATGCGTGTACATGGCGAGTTCGCCGTTTGCCTCGCGCGGCCATTGCTTTTCGGGACGGTCCCAGTACAGCTCGACTCCGTTGCCGTCGGGGTCGCGCAGATAGAGCGCCTCGCTGACGCCGTGGTCCGCTGCGCCATCAAGCGGTATACCGGCGTGCATCAGACGCTCGAGCGCGTCGCCCAACTCTGCCCGCGTGGGATAGACAATCGCCAGATGATACAGCCCGGTGGTGCCGTTAGCCGGAGTGCTGCCGCCTCGGCTCTCCCATGTATTGAGGCCGATATGGTGGTGATACCCGCCAGCCGAGAGAAATGCCGCTGAGTTGCCCATCTTCTGGGTTACGTCAAACCCAAGCACGTCATGATAAAAGGCCAGTGCGCGATCCAGGTCCGCTACTTTCAGGTGGATGTGGCCCATCCTGACGCCATGATGAATTGGCCGTTTGCTCATGGGGCTGACCGTCCTTCTATCAAATTCGGGCGCGCAGGCAAGCCTCCTGCCGGCGTCGACTCTGCATCATACTGTATATGGAGCATACAAACCCGGACGACGGACACTTGAATATCCTCCAGCACCTGAGGGAACCCGACAGCTTCCTGGCCGTGGTGATCATGGCGGGGGCAGCGCTGATTCTCATCATCATCGCAGCTCTGATTGTGCTTGCAGCCACAGGAAGTGACCTTGTGCCGCGAGGCTATACTCGCGCTGCGGCCAACACGCAGATCGTGTGGCCTTCGACGGCGTTGCGCGGTTAGTGGTTCCGCAGCGTCAGGATGCCGCTGCCAGGAGTCCTGACGGCGGTGATGAAGTCCTGCGCCGAAACGGCTGCTGCGACGAAGTTGCCTTGCGCCTCGTCGCACTTGCGCCGGAGCAGAAACCGCAGTTGCTCGTCGGTCTCGACGCCTTCGGCGACGACGCGAATGTTCAGCCCGTGCGACATCGCAATAATCGTTCTGACCACGGCGGCAGCGTTTGCGTCGGTTACTGATTTCTTCACAAAGCTCTGGTCGATCTTCAGCCGGTCCACCTGATATTGCAGCAGGTAGGAGAAGCTGGAGAATCCGGTGCCGAAGTCGTCGATGGAGATGCCGACGCCAAGCTCGCGAATCTGCTGGAGCTTGGCGAGGTTGCCGCAGGAGTTGACCATCAGCATGCCTTCGGTGATCTCGATCTCGAGATTGCGTGCGGGCAGGCCGCTGGCCTTGAGCGCGTTCTCGATGATCTGCACCAGATTGCGCTGCTGAAGCTGGCGCGGTGAGAGGTTCACCGAGACGGTGAGGTCCATGCCCAGCTCGTCGATGAGCGCCTTGCCTTCGCGGCACGCGGTGACGAAGGCCCACGCGCCGATAGGCACGATCAGCCCGGTCTCCTCGGCCAGAGAGATGAACTGCTCCGGCGCCATTTTGCCCAGCTTCGGATGCGTCCAGCGCAGGAGCGCCTCCATGCCGGTGACGGCGCCGGTGGTGAGCGAGACCTGCGGCTGATAGTGCATGTGCAGCTCGTTGTTGGCCAGCGCGTGGCGCAGCGCGTGCTCCATCGAGAGCCGGTCCACCGACTCCTTCAGCATGTCGAGACTGAAGATCTGATGCTGGTTGCGGCCGTTCTCCTTGGCCACGTACATTGCGGAGTCGGCGCGTTTGAGCAGGTGCTTCGCGTCCGCCGCGAAGTCCGGGTAGATGCACACGCCGACGCTCGCCGTCACCTGCATCAGATGCTGGTCGATCGAGATCTCCGGCGCGAGTTTGGCCACCAGATTGGCCGCGCACTGCTCCACGTCGGCCAGACTGGTGATGTCGGGCATCACGACGACGAACTCGTCGCCGCCCATGCGCGCCACGATGTCCGTGCTGCGGACGGCACGGCGAAGACGATTGGCCGTCTCAACCAACACGTGGTCGCCCGCCACGTGGCCCAGCGAATCGTTGATCCGTTTAAATTGGTCGAGGTCGATCATGAAGACAGCGACCTTGGTGCCGTAGCGCCGAGCCTGCTCGACAGCCTGCACGGTCTTGTCCTGCAAGAGTGCGCGCCCTGCCAGGCCGGTCAACTGGTCGTGCGTCGCCAGGTGCGTCACATAGTCGAGCATCTGCTTGCGCTCGGTAATATCGAACGCGATGCCGACGAAGCCGCTGACCGCCCCTTCGCCAGAGGTGACGGCGCGCATGGCCAGGTTGATGGGAGTGCGCGCGCCGTCGCGGCGCACCAGCGTCCACTCCTTCTCGTCCATCTCACCGGCTGCGACGCCTGCGGTCAGCACATAGAAGCCGTCGCGCTGCAAGTCGCCGGGGCCAAGCTCGCTGCGGCGCGCCGCGAGTTCTTTTTCATCGTGCAGCAATGTCAGCGGCGATTTGCCTACCAACTCGTCGCGGCTGTAGCCGGAGAGCTTCTCCGCTGCCACGTTCATCGCCGTAATCAAGCCGTGCGTGTCGGTGGCAATCATGCTGAACGGAGCGTTCTGGAATATGGAGTCGGTGAATTCAGCGAGTTGCCTGTACTGCTCGCCGGCTGCCTTGGCCGCGCTGATGTCGCTGCACGTCAGGGCCAGGCCATCGCCGAGTTTGACGGCCTGCAGGCGCAGCCACGACGCCTTGATGTTTGAGTCCTTGATGGGAAGGTCTTCGCTGAGCGGCTCGCCTGTGTTGACCACGCGACAGTAGTTGGCAAACAACCTGCCCTGCCGGCTCACCTTTGTCACTTCGCACAGCGTTCGGCCGAGTATGCGCGAGCGCGGCAGACCCACCAGCCGCTCGGTGTTTGCGTTTACATAGAGGAAGCGAAAATCGACGATCAGGCCGTCCCGGTCGCGGACGGCTTCAAACAACGAGAAGGCGTCCAGGTTTGCCTCGGCCGCCGCAAGAAACTGCGAATGCGCTTCGGATGCGCCGTTGCGTTCTACGACGCGCGCATGCTCCTGCCACAACGTCCACAACGCGACTGCGGTGCCTGTGGCCGCCAACGCCGCGACGGCCATGCCAACCAGATACGCATCGGAATGCAACCACCAGAACAATGCCAGCGCCAGGCACACCGGCACGCCGTACAATCCTGCCTTCCCGACCCAGGTCTTCGGCGGATGCAGCGTCAGGGATCTCAAGCGATACCTCGAACTTCAGACACGATCGTCACCCTGTTGGCGTTTGTCTCGCGTCTCATGGAAATACCCAGCGGAGAAACACACACACAACGCATGGTTGAAACTTATCAGCCGCAGTATGGTTTTGAAAGGTTTTTTTGCCTGAGAGCCTCACTGGTTCACAGATTAACGCGCTGCATGGTTTCTGCTTTGCGTCCGCGCCGTCGTTGAGGCATCATCTGTAGTGTGCCTCTGCGCTTGAGCACGCAATGTTTACAACGAGGAAAGGTGTTGCCATGTCACTGAAATCGTTCTCCCGCCCTCTTCACGCAGTTGCGTGCGCACTCGCCTGTCTGATGCTTGCGCCCGCGCCACACGCCACGGCTCAGATGATGCCTCCCCGCGTGAATAAGCACCTCTACTCCGCCACCGCGGACGCGAAGGCCGACATTGCCGCCGCGCTGAAACAGGCTGCGGCCGAACACAAACGTGTCATTCTCGACTTCGGCGGCGACTGGTGCGGCGACTGCCAGGTGCTCGACATTTACATGCACCAGAGTCCCAACGCCGAACTGCTTGCCAAACACTTCCTCGTCGTCCACATCGACATCGGACGCTTTGACAAGAACACCGATCTCGCGGTGAAGTACAACATTCCTCTTAAGAAGGGCGTGCCCGCGCTTGCTGTACTCGATGCGAAAGGCAAGCTGCTCTACTCGCAGAAGACCGGCGAGTTTGAGGACATGCGCAACATGAGTTCCGCGTCTGTCACCGAGTTCCTCAACCGCTGGAAGGCCTGATGCTGCGCGGAGCGCGCCGGTGAACAAGCTCAAGCAGATTCCTGTGCTCTTCCACCGTGCGACGCTCCGCGCGCTCCGCGACGACTGCTTCTATCTATCGCAGTCCACGGCCTACTCGGCCATTGTGTCGCTGTTTCCCGCGCTCATCGCAGCGGCGGCGATCATCAGCCTGCTTCCCTACACCGCCCCGCTGCGCTTCCAGCTCTCCGTCATCTTCGACCGCATCCTTCCGCCGGATGTGAGTCCGCTGCTCGAAAGCTACTTCGTTACCTCGCCGCACAATCCCCGCTCGGCGCACGCGCTGCTGGGGGCGTTTGTGGTCAGCGTGGCCGGAGCGTCGAGCGTCATCTCCGCGCTGATGGAAGGCGTTCGCCGCGCCAATCGGCTGCCCGAGGACTGCTGGAGCTTTCTGGAGCGTCGCTGGCGCTCGCTGGTGCTGGTGCCGCTTTCGCTGGTTCCCTTTGTGCTGGCCAGCATGCTGGTCGTCTTCGGACACTTCATCACCGTGTGGCTGGCGCGCGAGATCATGCCGGCCGCGCGCACACCACTCTTTCTGCTGGCTGACCTGGTCCGCTGGACGGTGGCGCTTGCCGCCAGCACAGGCATCGTGGCGATGATCTATCACATGGGAACACCGCTGCGTCAGCCGTGGAAGCGTGTGGTCCCGGGCGCGATCCTCGCCACAATCGTGTGGTTTATCGCCACGATCGTCTTTGGCTGGTATGTCACGCGGTTCGCCAACTATTCGCAGGTCTACGGCCCGCTGGGTGCGGCGATTGCTCTGCTCATCTGGCTCTATATGATCTCGTTCAGCGTCTTCTTCGGGGCGGAGTTCAACGCGGAGTACGCAGCCCGCTTTTTCCCTGATTTCGTCGCCGATTCAAGCGTTTCAACTCCCATAGACGCCTCCGCACGGGTAGAATGACCAACGACGGCAAAAAATCAAACCATCTCCTGCGAGCCTCTCGCATCGTTCGATAGTTAAAAGGAACCCGGCAAGCGATACATGAATACCTCAAAGACTCCTATCTCCACTGCAGCACCCTCTTCTGGAATGCACCGCGCCCGTCGCGCCAAGATCGTCGCCACGCTCGGCCCGGCCTCAAGCTCTGTTGAAGTCTTTCGTCAGCTCGTTCGCGCCGGGTTGGACGTTGCGCGCCTCAACTTTTCACACGGCAGCCACGCGCAGAAGGCTGAACTGATCCGCATGGTGCGGCAGGTCTCGCGCGAAGAGGGCAAACCGATCTGCATCCTCGCCGACTTGCAGGGTCCGAAGATTCGCACCGGCAAGCTGAAGGGGCATAAGCCGGTGCAGCTCGTCGCAGGGAAGCTGCTCACCATTACGCCGCGCGAGATTGAAGGCACCGCGTCGCTGGTCGGCACGACCTTCAAGACGCTTGCAGAAAATCTGGAGCCTGGCTCGCGCATTCTGCTCTCGGACGGCCTGATCGAGCTGCGCGTGAAGTCGGTTGACGGCAAGGACGTCACCTGCGAGATCATCAACGGCGGCATGTTGGGCGAAAACAAGGGCATCAACCTGCCGGGTATTCCGGTCAAGGTTCCCTCGTTGACGGAGAAGGATGAGGAGGATCTCGTCTTCGCTGTGGGTCAGGGTGTTGACACCATCGCTGTCTCGTTCGTCCGCACGGCTGACGACATTCGCCATGTCAAAAACCGGCTGGCTGCGCTTAAGTCAGACGCCTGGATTATTGCCAAGCTCGAAAAGCCTCAGGCTGTGGAACACCTTGACTCGATTCTGGAAGTCACGGACGCGATCATGGTGGCGCGCGGCGACCTGGGCGTCGAGGTGCCGCCGGAAAAAGTTCCTGCCATCCAGAAGACCATCATCCGTCGCGCGGCTGAGTATCGCAAGCCTGTGATTACGGCTACGCAGATGCTCGAATCGATGATTGAGAATCCGCGGCCTACGCGGGCTGAAGCCTCGGACGTGGCTAATGCGATCTACGACGGTACGGATGCGGTGATGCTCTCGGCGGAGAGCGCGGCGGGTAAGTACCCGGTCGAGTCGGTTGCGATGATGGCTCGTATTGTGGCTGAGACTGAGGACCAGATTCGCATCGACCCGCGCCCGGCGCTTGGGCACTCGCGCAGCGTGCGGCTCTCGGTTGCGGAGACGATCTGCGAGTGTATGGCGCACGCCGCCGATGACCTGGACGTGGCTGCCATTGCCATCTTCACGGAGACGGGCAGCACGGCGCGGCTGCTCTCGAAGTATCATCCTGACCCGCCGATTGTTGCGCTCTCGCCGTTCGAGTCGGTCGTGAACCGCTCGATGATGCTGTGGGGTACGTATCCTATCCTCTGCGGACGGTTCCGTGACACGGATACGCTGGTGAACATGGCCGAAGACCTGCTCGAAGCGCACGGGCACGTGCAGGAACGGCAGATCGTCGGCATCGTCGCAGGAACGCGGACCAAGTCGGGTGCTACCAACTTCATGCGCCTGCACATGGTCGGCGACCGCGACATTGAACCCACGCCGCGCAAGAAGAAGGCTGTCAAAAAGAAGAGGTAAGCGGGGCGCGCTGCTGGAGTCTCCTGCTTCGCTTTCGGCGTGGAGAGCGGGCAGGACGGTTTCGTCTTCTGCTGGTTTGCGGTCTGCGGGCGTGCCGGGCGATGGGCTGACGCCATGGTGGGCGGCGAGGTCGTAGAGGAGCGAGGCGAAGATGTCGCGGCGGAGCGGGTGGAAGCCTGGCGGCGGTGTGGTGGGTTCGGGTTGCCGGTCTTCGGGCTGGTCTTCGGGTTCGTCTACAGGCTCATCGGCGGGCGAGGGTTGGGATGACTCCTGTTTCTGATTCTGGCTGGGTTGCTCTTCCTGCTTCTCCTGATTGCGCTGCTTGAGGTTGATGGTGGCGAGCTGGAGACCGTAGAGGAGCAGACCGGCACGGCGCGGGTCGATGTTGTTGACGGCGAGCGATGTGATGACGGTTCCGATGGCTTCCTGGATGGCGTCGCGGGTGGTGGGTTTGGGCAGCTCGACGGAGCCGCGGCGGCCTTGAGCGGCTGCACCTGCGAGGAGCTTGTTCTGGTGGAAGTGGCAGAAGTACTCGTTGCGAAGAGCGTAGCTGCCGCAGCGACGTCCGTCGGCGTGATGGTGGTGGCAGCGGAGGTGGTCGGGCGTCTCGTGGCGCGGTTCGGCGGTCTCTTCAGGCATGGGTGCTCCCCCTGGTATTGAATAGGTAAAATACTTTGAACAAAGGGCTTAGTGAGGGGGTATCTTTGGGATACCCGGCTTAGTGGCGTGGGTTAAATGAAGAAGGCCCGGCTTTTGGCCGGGCCTCTGAGTGTGGCTAACTTCTATTTTAATGGGTGGAGGGAAACTGGGCCGCCAGTTTTCGGGAGAATATTTTTGCGGTGGAAGAGGTTTGTTTCTGGATGGTTGAGGGTTTGAGGATGGGATTTTTTGCGGTATGCGGTCTTGACACGGATTTTTTTGGGCCTGCGCGGCTCAAACGGTAGAACGACTCACCCGGTCCTTTGTGGCTGATGAAGGGAAGGCCAGGACTTCCCTGCCGCTGCTTACCAGATGACCTTCACGTCGTATGCCTTGAAGTGGCGGTCGGCGGTGAGGATGGGGAGCGATTCGGCGATGGCCTGGGCGATGAGGAGGCGGTCGAATGGGTCGCCGTGGTGGTGCGGGAGGGGTCCGAGTTGCAGGATATGACCGTAGCTAAGTAGATTAGCTAAATCAACGTCCGGCTGCGGATTTGCGCGGACGGCCGCCCAGTGTTCCGTTGGCACGAGCGGCGGCGGCTTTGCGGGTGGTGCGGGACTTGCCACCCTGCGCGCCCAGGCGGGCGGCCATCCACTTGCGCGAGCCGAGGAAGCCTTCGAGGATCGCGGGGACGTAGAGGTCGGCGTCGAGCTTCGGGAAGTGGAGACCGAAGCCCGATGGGGTGATTTCGATCTGGCTCAGTTGTGCAGGGGTGCTGCCTTCTAGACCCTGTGCGTCGTTTGGCGAAAAGAAGATGCCGACACCGGAGGAGAGCGTGACGATGATGTTTCCGGATTTGCGGTCGAAGTAAGCCGAGGTCGCTGCGGGCGTGCTGGCTTTGAGCGCCTTTGCGCGTGCGTTGGCTTGTTTGAATTCCTGACTAGTGATGGTCATGTATCTCCTTCCACGCGGCGCATAGCTCTGCGATGTGTTTGTTCAGAGCCAGTTCGATGCGGTTCAACTCACGGTTCGGAAAGCCATCGTTCTCGCGAAGCCTTACCGGGCCTGCGGAGCAGTTCAGATAGAAGACGGCCTCTGGCCCTGGTCCGATGACGTGAACGTGCGCTGGCCGATGATCATTGGGGTAGATGACGACTCTCAGATTCCCAATTCTCAGGACGGTGGGCACGAGAAGAGGATAGCATATTCCTAAGCGGTTGGGTTAATGGAATATCTCTCTCCACACAAGATGATTCTTTGAGCGGGAAGCAAAAGCGGTTCGCGCATAGCACGAATGCCCACATCTCAGAATCGAGATATGGGGCACCCGGCTAATTTAGGAGGCGATTCCCCGTCAACATTGCAAGAATTGTCGCTAAGGGCAGGGAAACGGTAAGCGCTACTATTTCATGCCCATGCGCTGCCAGATATGCAGTCACGAGGAATCCGATCACTACGACAATCGATCCAATCCAGACATTTCTACGACCGCGAGCCTCCTTACGGTCAATCTGATCCATGGCAAATTTGTAATTACGCTCGTCGAGCGTATCCATGTGCCTCAGAATTTGCTTCGAGAGGTCAACTACTTGGTCGGCAGACAAACGGTCCCACGCGTTGCTGGGAATCTGCTGATAAAAATTGTTTTGCTGATTGAATTGCGTGGGCAGCTTTGTTTTGGGAGGTATAACGGCTGGCGGTTGCGACTCATCAGGAACCGCGTCAATCGATGTAGTCGGTTCAGCCTCAGGATTATTTACCTGTTGATCATCTGACATGGTTCACGGCTCCGCTCCAACAGTCGCGAATCACATCACCTTGTGAGATCAAATTGCACGCTCGGAGTACATCGCCTGGGCGTTCAGCTTTCCGAATATATAGCGTATATCCGCACTCATTGACACGTAGCGCTGTCATCCAATGGGGTCGCTCACTCTTTACCCGCCCTTGATACTCCTGAAGCCAATTCAAAACCGTAATACGATCAGATCCCGAAACTCGCCTCGGCAGCGCCACAGACAGACGCCACCCATCTTGATCGTCGTTTAACTCGTACCGAATTGCCTTATTGCTTTCAATAGTTGTATACATGACTTCTCCTTGCTACGACTAAAGAAACGCGCCGCAAACTATATGCGCCTCAGCTATTCATTGAATAGTACAGCAACATCACACTACTGAGACGTAACCAGAGGTTGTAGTGTTGCAAGCAATCCTCTGACCATCAGAACACGGCAACATTAACATCTGGCAATAAAGAGGCTGACCGACGCAAAATATTGATTTTAGGCCAGCCAGCCATCCATTTTGCCATTATTCTGCGGCTAGTTCTTCCTGTTCGCCTTCCATGCGCATCTGTTCGAGTTCGCGCTCTTCGGCTTCGATGGCTGCGGTGACTTCCTGCTGGACCTGGGCTGCCGCTTCTTCGATCTCCGGGGAGAGTTGGACGTTGCGGTAGTACTCCATGCCG
>NZ_DASUBE010000091.1:0-8523 GCF_035763405.1 Edaphobacter sp. | reverse complement strand
CGGTACTTGCGGCACGGCTGAAGCCGTGCCCTTAAGCAAAACGGACTTCTTCAGCACCCTCTAAAGCCCCATTGCATTGAGGGACGCTATGGCGTGGCTGAAGCCACGCCCCTTCAAAGCGAAGACTTAATCAGAGGTTCCTTAGGGATCAGAAAGCAGGCCCGGTGCTTCGGCCAGCTTCCGGAATACTGACAGCGATTTACAAGCGACTGCGGATTTCGCGTGCAATCGTGTGATTTCAGCAGAGGGAAATACAGGGGTCTCTCTCCGCTCCGCAGCTCGATGAGGCCGCGCTGCTCCGGTCGAGATGACGTGTGCTGAGTGGGGAGTCAAAAGTATTGTGCCGGTTGAGATGACGTTCTTGAGTGGGGTGCCGTCTCCGGTCGAGATGATGCTACCTGTTGGTTTGCTCTTCTTTGCAGGGATCGACTTTGGCGGTGGGGACGATCCAGACGACGGCGACCAGGGCGATGATGCCGAGCGCAACGTAGGGGTGGTAGAAGGACATGGGCATCGCAATCAGATAGAGACCGAGCGAGAGCCATTGTTTGCGCTGGATGGCGAGGTCCTCGTCGATGAGCGCGTCCTGGATGCGCAGGCGGCGGCCGATGGCCATGCGGAGCAGCAGGAAGCCGATGCCGGTCAGGATCATGGACGCGACGTAGAGCGCGGTCGAGAACGGGTCCAGATGCTTGTCGAGCAGATAGGACGTGAAGAACGGAATCAGCGAGAGGCAGAAGAGAAAGGCGAGGTTGGCCCAGAGGATGCGCTGGTCGGCTTCGCTCGTGCGGTGGACCAGATGGTGGTGATTGATCCAGTAGACGCCGGTGAAGCTGAACGAGAGCAGATAGATGACGAGCGTGGGCACGACCGCGCGCAGGCCGGCGAGGCCGTTGGCGGCGGGGACCTTCAGCTCCAGCACCATGATGGTGATGATGACGGCGATGACTCCGTCGGAGAAGGCTTCGAGGCGGGCGGTGGAGGTGGTGTGCTTCGACATGCTCGGTGCAAGCATACAACGGCGTGCAGAGGCGCTTGCGCATTTTTCTCTGAAACCTTAGTCAGGTGCGGGTTGAATCGAAACGCAGATTCCCTTCGGGAATGACAAACAAAAAGGGGCTGATGCGAGACGCCGATCCCTTCGGGAATGACAAACAAAGAAGACGGAATGACAAACAACGAGGGGTGGAATCGAGACGCAGATTCCCACCGGGAATGACAACAAAGAAGCGGGACTGCTTTGCTGGATCAGGACGTCACCGGGCTATATCTTCAGGAAAAAAGCCAGGAGCCTCTCGTCGCAGTAGAATCGAGGTATGGCCGCAGCGGGAGAGGCGATGAAGGTGGTTCATGCTGTGTGTTCGCATGACTGCCCGGATTCGTGCGGTGTGCTGGCTACGGTGGATACGGCGAGCGGGCGGGTGGTGAAGATTGAAGGCGACCCGACGCATCCGGTGACGCGCGGATTTTTGTGCGGCAAGGTGGCGAAGTATCTGGACCGCGTGTACTCGCCTGAGCGGTTGCTTTATCCGATGCGGCGTCGGGCTGGCGCGGCGAAGGGTCCGTCTGGATATGGCGCGGTGCGCGGGCGCGAGGCAGATGCCTTCGAGCGCATCACGTGGGATGAGGCTCTGGACGAGATTGCGGAGCGGCTCGGGAAGATTGCGGCGGAGTTCGGGCCGGAGAGCATTCTGCCATATAGCTACGCGGGGACGATTGGGCAGCTTGGGTACGGGTCGATGGACCGGCGGTTTTTTCATCGGCTGGGTGCGTCGCAGCTTGACCGGACGATCTGCTCGACGGCGGGCGGCGATGCGCTGGTGAGTGTGTACGGCGTGAAGCTGGGGCCTCCGCCTGAAGACTTTGTTCGTGCGGGTTTGATTATCGTGTGGGGCGGCAATGTGCATGGGAACAATGTGCATCTGTGGCCGTTCATCGAAGAGGCGCGGCGGGCGGGAGCGCGGCTGGTGGTGATCGATCCGTACCGCACGCGGACGGCGGCGCTGGCGGATGAGCATCTGGCGATCAACCCCGGCACGGACGCGGCGCTGGCGCTGGGGATGATGCACGTCATCTTCTCGGAGGGGCTCGAAGACGAAGAGTACATGGCGCGCTGCACGGTGGGCTCCGATGAGTTGAAGGCGCACGCGATGCGGCCGGAGTATTCGCCTGAAGCGGTGGCGCGGGCGACGGGGATCGATGCCGCGACGATTGCGCGGTTGGCGCGTGAGTATGCAGGGGCAGGGCGCGGTGGGCGCAAGCCTGCGGCGATCCGGCTGAACTATGGGATTCAGCGCAGCGAGTATGGGTGGACGTCGGTGCGGGCGGTGGCGATGCTGCCGCTGGTGACGGGCGCGTGGCGGTATCGGGGCGGAGGAATGCAGCTTTCGACCTCGGGCGCGTTTCCATTCAACGACAAGGCTCTGCGGATGCCGGAGCTGATGATGGCCAGCCCGCTGGGGCGCGAGGCGCGGGTGGTCAATATGGCGCAACTGGGCCGCGCGCTGACGACGCTGGGTGAGCGGGCAGAGGATGGGCCTCGGGTGAAGGCGTTGTTTGTCTACAACTCGAACCCGGCGGCGATTGCGCCGAACCAGAATGATGTGCTGCGAGGCTTTGCGCGCGCAGACCTGTTCACCGTGGTGCATGAGCAGTTCTTGACCGACACGACCGACTACGCCGACATCGTGCTGCCCGCGGCGACGTTTCTGGAGACGAAGGACGTGCAGGGGGCATACGGTCATCTGTATGCGCAGGTGAGCGAGCGGGCGATGGAACCGCTGGGCGAGGCGCGCAATAATGTCTGGTTATTTGGCCAGTTGGCGCGGCGCATGGGCTTTACTGAGGCGTGCTTTGAGGACGACGAGGATGCGCTGATCGATCAGGCGCTGGCGGTGAAGCATCCGTGGCTGACCGGGATGACGCGCGAGCGGCTGGAGCGCGAGCATCGCGTCCGCGTATCGCTGCCGGCGAACGACGCGGGCGAGGTGCTGCCGTTCAGTTCGGTGGAGTGGTTCCGCACGCCGAGCGGGCGCGGCGAGTTGACGCCTGTGCCGGTGTTTACTGCGCCGGTCGAGTCGCGTGCTCATGCCGATGGCGCGTATCCGCTGGAGTTTTTGCCGCGCAAAGCGGACAACTATATGAACTCGACGTTTGCGAATATCCCGGTGCATCAGCAGATGCAGGCGCGCACGGCGGGCGTGCTGGAGATGCACAGGGCGGACGCGGAGGCGCGCGGTATTCAGACGGGCGATCGGGTTGAGGTGTTCAATGCGCGAGGCAGGATTGCGCTGAACGCGGTGGTGAACGGGCAGGTGCAGGCGGGGGTGGTGTCGGCGCGGCTGGATTGGAACAAGCTCTCGGCGGGCGGAGGGAATGTAAACCGGCTGACCTCGGAGCGGCTGACCGATGCGGGCGGCGGGCCTACGTTCTATTCGACGCTGGTTGAGGTGCAGAAGGCCTGACGCCGATTGGCGCCGATGACACCGATTCGACCACGGATTGCGCGGATCAGCGCGGATCAAAGCAGGTCCCCCCGCTTCGCGGAAGGATGACAATTTTTCCCGGTAGTGTCGTCGTTGGGGGATGGGAGAAGCGGATTCCTTCCCCTTCGGCCTCGCTCAAGGTACGGAATGGAAATACAAAAAGACGGTGGAATGGACACGCGAAGAGTGCGGCGGAATGGCAATGGAACGGGGAGAATCATCCGTGCAGATCCGTGGTCGCATTTCGGTCAGTCGGTGCAAGGTGCTGCGCTGGGATGCTAGGCTCGAAGAGGGGAATTTTTTGAGCAACGTCTCGCTAGACCGCGTAGCAACACAGCAAACTGCCGATCCCGCTTCGTGCGGGAGCCGCTTCGTGCGGGCGTGTCTTGGTCGCCCCGTAGACCGGACACCGGTGTGGCTTCTGCGTCAGGCTGGACGCTACATGCCCGAGTACATGGCTGTGCGCAGGCACCATACTCTGCTCGATATATGCCGCACGCCGGAGATTGCCGCCGAGGTCACGATTACCGCAGCTGAGCGGCTGGGCGTGGATGCGGCGATCATCTTTGCCGACCTGCTGCTGCCGTTTACGCCGATGGGGCTGGAGTTTGAGTTTCTTGCCGGTGAAGGCCCGGTAGTACATCGTCCGGTGCGCACGGCGGAGCAGGTGGCCGCGCTCAGGACGGATCGCGTCGAGGAGTTGCAATACGTGGCGCGGGCCATCGAGCGGGTGGCCGCGCACTTCCGCGCTCCGCGTGCCGACGGCGACGCGCTGGGCATCATCGGATTCTGCGGCGCGCCGTTTACGCTGGCCAGCTACATGATCGAGGGCGGCTCGTCGCGCAACTATATCGAGACCAAGAAGATGATGTACTCGGACGCGGTGGCGTGGCCGCTGCTGATGGAGAAGCTGGTCTCGGTGCTGGCGGGCTTTGCTGCGCAGCAGGTGGAGGCCGGCGCGGACGTGATCCAGATCTTCGATAGCTGGGCGGGTGCGCTGGGTGTCGCTGACTATCGGCAATATGTGCTGCCTGCGACGCGGGAGCTGGTGCGGCGGGTGCAGGGGTTGGGCGTGCCGGTGATTTACTTCGGCGTGGATACGACTTCGCTGCTGCCGTCGATGGCGGAGACGGGCGCGGATGTGATTGGTCTGGACTGGCGCGTGCCGCTGGCGGAGGGTTGGAAGGCCGTCGGTTCCACGCGGGCGGTGCAGGGGAACCTCGATCCGATTACGCTGTTTGGTCCTGAGGATGTGTTGAAGGCCCGCGTGCGCGAGGTGCTGGCGGAGGCGGCAGGCAGGCCCGGGCATATCTTCAACCTGGGGCATGGCATTGTTCCGGGTACGCCGGTCGAAAACGTGATTCGGGTGGTGGAGTGGGTGAAGGAGTTTGGCCGCCATGAGTGACGCAGTGCTGCTGCTGGCGCATGGAACGCCCAACACACTGGGCGAGATGGCCGAATATCTCGACAAGGTGACGGGCGGGCGGGCAGTGCCTGCTGAAGTCGTGGAGGAGTTGCAGCATCGCTATGCGCTGATTGGGCTTCGGGAGACTGCAGGGGCGGAGCCTCCGCCGCTGACGAAGTGGACGCTGGCGCAGGGGCAGTTGCTGGGGCGGCTTTTTTTTGATAATGGATTGAAAACAAAGGTTTATGTGGCGATGCGAAACTGGCATCCCTATATCGCGGACGTGGTTGCGCAGATGCGGCAGGACGGCGTGACTCGCTTCCGGGCGATCTGTCTTGCTCCGCAGAATTCACGCACCAGCGTGGGACTGTATCGCAAGGCAACGCTGGCTGCGGCGGAGGGAATGGAAGTCGAGTTCGTTGCGGGATGGGCAGAACATCCATTGTTGATTGAAGCATTTGCGGAGAAATTGCGCACGGTGTGGAAGGTGGCGTGTGATGAGCTGGGAAAGCGGGTTCCGGTGCTCTTTACTGCCCACAGCGTGCCCACCCGGACGGTGACTGGCGATGCGCCTGACCCGTATCCTATTGAAGCGAAACGCACTGCGGCGCTGGTGGCCGAGTGCATGAAGGCGGCGGGGCTTGGAGAGCAGGACTGGCGCTTCGCTTTTCAGAGCCAGGGGGTCAGCGGCGGCCCGTGGATTGGGCCGACGGTTGAGGAGACGCTGGGGGTGTTGCGTGAGGAAGGGCACCGGGGTGTGGTGATTCAGCCAGTCGGGTTTCTCTGCGATCATGTTGAGATTCTGTACGATATTGATATTGCTTTCAGGCAGATAGCGGATGAGATGGGGCTGAAACTGTGGCGGGCTGAGAGCCTGAACGACTCTCCACTGCTGACGCGGGCGCTGGCTGAGCTTGCACTGGGGCCGTATACGGCCGGGGTCGAGGTGGCTCCGATTTCCGCCAGGGTGTAGGCTGGCGAGCATGAGGCGGATTGCGATTGTTGGCGGTGGGGTGGCGGGGGTGGCCGCGGCCTATGAGCTGGCCCGGATCCATCAGAGGCATCCTCTACAAGTTGTTTTATTTGAATCATCTGCACGGGTTGGCGGAGTCGTCGAGACGGTGCGGGAGGGCGAGTTCGTCATCGAATGCGGTCCAGACGGATGGGTGACGGAGAAGCCCTGGGCGCTGGAGCTTGCTGAAGAGCTTGGGCTTGGAGGCGAGCTGGTGTTCTCCGATGACGCCCGGCGCAAGACCTATGTGCTTCAGAGCGGCCGCCTGGTTGCGTTGCCGGACGGGATGCGCATGATGGTGCCTTCTATTTTGGAAAATATTGATTCTTCTGAACTTTTCAGCGATTCTGCAAAGCGGGCTTACCGCAATGAGGTGGATCGGGCTGAGGAGTTGAAGGTTGGCTGCTCGAACGGCGATGAGAGTGTGGCAGAGTTCATCCGGCGACACTTCGGCGAGGAAGTGGTTGAAAAGATTGGCGCTCCGCTGCTGAGCGGGGTGTTTGGCGGCGATGCGGAGAAGCTGAGCGTGCGTGCGGTGATGGCTCCGTTTGCGGCGATGGAGCGGGAGCACGGCAGCCTGATTACGGCTCTTAAGATGCAGTCCAAGTCTCCACATAATGCTGTTTTTACGACGCTTAGTAGTGGAATGGGAACGATCATTGACCGCATGGTCGCGACGATTCCGGGCGAGTGGATTCGCCGGAACGATGCGGTGCGGTATCTGTCGCGCGATGAGGAAGGCTGGCTGGTGGGCACCATGCATGAGGTCGAGCGGTTTGATGCGGTGCTGATGGCCGCGCCGGTCGATGTGGCCCGTTCGCTGATTGAGCCGGTGGATGAACGCATGGCGGAGCTGATGCGGATGGAGGCCAGCTCGGCCGTGGTGGTGGCGTTTGGGTTTCCGGACGCGAAGAAGTTTCCCGTGCCGCAGGGGTTTGGGTTTCTGGCCCCGCCTGGGCAGGGCAGCCTGCTGCTGGCCTGCACGTTTGTGGACCAGAAGTTTCCGGGGCGCGTGCCGGAGGGCGGGCGGCAGGTGCGGGCGTTCTTCGGTGGCGCGGCTGCCGAGCGGCTGATGCGGTGCGGCAACGACGAGATTGCCGCGATTGCGCGGTTTGAGCTGGCACGGATTCTGGGGCCGGTGCCGGAGCCGCAGGTGAGCGTGGTGCGAAGGTGGCCGCGGAGTTTGCCGCTGTATGCGGTCGGGCATCTGGAGCGGATGGCGGAGTTGGAGGCTCTGGTCCGGGCGCTTGGGGGACTGTGGCTGCTGGGGAATGGATACCGCGGCGTGGGAGTGCCGGATCTGGTGAGGGATGCCCGGGCGGCCGCGCGGGCGGCGGTGAAGGGCAGGGATTAGGGCATTTTCGATATAGGTGTCGCCCGGCGCGGGCCGATGCGAGACGCAGATTCGCTTCGGGAATGACAACAAATCCTGCTTCGCGGAAGGATGAGAACTGAAGAGTTCGGTACCGGGTGGGGAGCGGATTCCTTCCCTTTCGCTCAGGGCAGGCTGCTGCGCTCAGAATGACGGGTTGAACGTCGGAGGCTTAATCAGCGGCTCCTTATCGGCCTTCGCGGAGGCGGGCGGCGAGGCGTTCGGGCAGGCCGGCCATGAGGATGCGGCCCTGCGCGGTGGTGAGGTCGTAGGGGACGCGATGGTAGTGGATGGTGGCCGCGTCGCTGTCGTAGATGGCAAAGGCGGCACGCCAGTCGCAGTCGCGGGGTTGGCCGACGGAGCCGGGGTTGATGAGGTGGCGGGTGCCAGGGGCGATGTCGAGGACGACGGATTCGGCCTGGTCGTGGGTGGAGTAGCGCGGCTTCAGCTCCTGCCAGTCGTGTTCTTTTTGCGCGAAGCCGCCTTGCAGGTGGGTGTGGCCGAAGAAGGTGATTGGCGTGGGCATCTGCTGGAGCGGGGCCCAGGCGTCACGCATGTTGAGGATGTACTGGTCTTCGTTGAGCGGCGAGCCGTGAGCGCAGGTGACGCCGGGGTGCGCGGGTTGGAGCGGGCCTTGTGCGACGGCGCGGAGCCAGGCTGTATTTTCGGGCGTGAGCGTGCGCTGGGTCCAGAGGGCGGCGGCTCGGGCGACGGGGTTGAAGCCGAGCGCGGAGGAGAGTCCGCAGCAGACGCGGTCGTGATTGCCCCGGACGGTGAGCTCGGCCAGCGGGCGGACTAAGTCGATGACCTCGTTGGGGCTGGCGCCGTAACCGACCATGTCGCCGAGGTTCCAGAGCGTGTCGAAGGGCTGGGCCGCGGCGAGGACGGCGGTCAGGGCTTCGAGGTTGCCGTGGATGTCGGAGAGGATGAGGGCACGCATGGGGGATGGGCTTGCTTAGTCTATCGGGAATAGGGCTTAGGGACTAGGGCTCAGGGCTTAGGAAAGCAGATTCCTTCGGCTTGGCTCAGGGGACGAAATGGAAATGCAGAATGGGCTTAGGGGAGGTCTGATTAAGTCCGCGAGGATTCCCTCAGGGGCTAAGAGGGTTATGAAAAAGTATCTCGCCGGGAAGAAAGCGTACCTCAGCGGCTAAAGCCGCGTTGATTTTGCAGCGTTAGCGGCACGGCTGAAGCCGTGCCCTTAAGCAAAACTGACTTTTTCAGCACCCTCTAAAGCCCCCATTGCATT
>NZ_DASUBE010000090.1:0-3540 GCF_035763405.1 Edaphobacter sp. | reverse complement strand
CCCAATCACCGCGCCGATGTGGCCGTAGTTCACCGCATCGTCCTGTGTCTTGTCGTAGAACGCAGGCTGCAAAATCCCCGCAGGGAAGTTGATGTCGTTCATGCTCGGGTCGTAGTACGCATTCACCGTCGGCGGAGTCATGCCCCACTCGGTGCGGTCCACCGGCTTGCCGATCTTGTTCAGTTCGCGGTCATTCTCGAACGCATTTGCGCGCTGCGAGTTCCCCAGCGCATCGTCCGCCTTCACCTCCAGCTTCGAGTAGTCGCGCCACTTATCCGGATAGCCGATCTTGTTCGCCACCAGGTGCAACTTGTCCTTCGCCCGCACCTTCGTCGGCTCCGACATCCACTCCAGCGAGTCGATGTCGCGGTCCATTGCCCCTTCGATGTCATGCACCATCTGGAGCATCTTCGCCTTGCTGTCTCCGGCAAAGTACTGCTCGACATACACCTTGCCCAGCGCCTCGCCCAGCGCATTGTTCACCGAGTTCGAGCAACGCTTCCACCGCGGCGACTGCTCCGGCTGCCCATACAACTTGCGTCCGTAGAAGTCGAAGTTCTCCTCGTCGAACCGCTTCGGCAGCCTGCCCGCAAAGGCCGTCAGCACGTGATACCGCATATACGCCTTCAGCGTGTTCAGGTCAGTCGTCTTCAACTGCGTAAGCACGGCGGGAATAAACTCCGGCGTCGCATTGTTCAGCTCGCTCACCCGCGGAGAGTGAATCGCGCTCTGAAACTCGCCGAAGTCCACCCCCGGCAGGCTGCCTTCAAACGTGGCAATCGGCTGCAGGTGATACGTCTTCTCCGGATCACGCATGTCGGTCACGCTCATCGAGGCCTTCGCCAGCGCGGTCTCCATCCCCATCATGGCGTCGGCGTCCTTCTTGGCCTCCTCGGGCGTGCTGCCCGCCAGCTCCAGCATCTTCGCCACATGCGCCACGTATTCCGTGCGTAGTTGAACGTCCTTCGCCCCCGTGCGCAGGTAGTAGTCCTTCTCGGGCAAGCCAAGCCCGGCCTGCTGGACGAATGCGATCTGTTTCGTCGCATCCTTCAGGTCCTGCTGCTCGCCGTAGCCGAAGAAGACATCCACTCCCATGCGCTGCAGCTTGCCGATCAGCGCAGGCAACTGCGCGCGGTCGTTCACCGCGTCAATCTCCTTCAGCAGCGGCTCTACCGGCGAAAGGCCCTTCGCCTCAATCGCATCCGTATCCATGCAGGCTTTGTAGTAGTCGCCAATCTTCTGCTCTTCGGCAGACCGGCTCGCGCCGCCCACCTCCGCTTTCTTCAAAATCCCATTCAGCTCCTGCGTATTCACGTTGAAGAGCGCATAGAACTGGTCCACCGCCGGCTGGTCTGCCGGAATCGGATGGTTGGCCGCGAACTTTCCGCAGGCAAACTTATAGAAGTCGTCGCATGGGTCGGCTGTCTTGTCGATCGAGGTCAGGTCAAACCCGGGAATCGGCTGATACACCTTGGTGGGCGTGCTGCTGTTGGGTGCAGCCTGTGTCTTTTGCGCCACTGCCGTGTTCCATGTTCCTGCTGCTGCCAGCGCAACCGCGCCTACGGCCATCCTTGTAAGTTTTGTCATACACATCTCCTGTCTTTTCCCGGCTAACCTTCCTGCGTATCAATGGTCCAGACGCAAGTTAACACGAATCGCCTGCCCTTGTCTGCGTTCACTGTCGGCGCCCGCTGCCTGCCCACGTTGGCGAGTCCCGCGCGTCTGTGAAACAGTGATGGCAGCGCCTCGCGCTGACGCAGAGGTGTCCTCGCGTCCGCTCGCGTCTAACAGCCATACGCACGCTCAACCATGCGGGTTCCCATCCATCTCGCGCTCTTACGCAAGCTCATCGGCCTGCCGTTGGTCCTCTCGGCGGCGCTGGCCTTCGCGGCGCGCGGTCCCCAGCCGGATCTCCGCATCCCACTCGACTCCGTCGGCTTCCAGCCGCTCACGCAGGACTTTCTGCTCCGTGGCAGCTCCATGCTCACTCTGGGCTTCGTCGATGACCATCACCTCCTCGTCACCTTCGAGATCCACGCGCTGCTCAAGCGCATCCCCAACGACCCGCCCACCGACCAGGACCGCGTCATCCGCGCCGTCCTCGTCGAGCTGCCCTCCGGCCGCGCCCTCGCCCACGCCGACTGGCGTCTCCACGACCGCGGCCAGTATCTCTGGAACCTCGGCCAGGGCCAGTTTCTGCTCCGCATCCGCGACACCCTCACCACCTTTGCCCCGCTCGCCGGCCTCAACTCGGGCAACGCCTTCGGCCAGCAACCCTTCCTCGACGTCGTCAACCGCCACATCGGCGCGCTCCAGCTCACGCCCGAAGCCGACGTCCTCACCGTCGAGACCAAGGCCATCGAGCCTTCCGAAAAGCCGGTCTCCGACGCCGCCGGGCCAGTCGTCCCAGACCCCGCTCCAGACACCAGCGACACCCCCATTCAGGTCAACTTCTACCGCATCGAAAACACCGGCAGCAGTGTCCGCGCCCTCTACGCCGGCGTAGGGCGCGCCCGCTCCTTCGGCTCCTTTGCCATCACCAACGCTGGTTATCTCCAGGTCCTCGACCAGGGCCACATGCATTGGGCCTTCAACTTCGACACCTTCAGCGGCAAAGTCTGGGAGCTTTCGCCCTTCGACTCCACCTGCCGTCCTTCGCCCATCTTCGTCAGCCACTCCGAGTTCATCGCCTTCGGCTGCCACGGCGCGGACAGCGCCCAGATCTTCGGCGGCTTCAACATGCGCGGCGAGCAGACCTGGCAGCAGGGACTCTACGGCAGCTTCATCGACCCCTACCTTGCCTTCTCCCCCGCCAGCGGACGCTTTGCCCTCAGCCGCATCCTCACCACCTCTCCCCTCGCCGACACCACGCCGCTGATTCCCGAGACGCTCAGCAGCCAGACTGTCGTCGTCTATCAGGCCGGCAGCGGCCGCCAGATCCTCAAAGTTGAGTGCTCGCCCATCGAGCCCGCCGGACAGAACCTCGCCCTCTCGCCCGACGGCCTCCGCCTCGGCGTCGTCCACGACGGGGCCATCGAAATCTATCAACTTCCCTCGCTCACCGCCAAAGAGCAGGCCGACCTCAAGCTGGCCCAGTCTTCCAGCCCCAAACCAGTCGAACTCCCCGTCCGCTTTGCCGCATCCGGTGCAGTCCAGCCCACCTCAGGCGAAGTCAAAGACGAGCCCGCCGCTCAGCCACCGGCCCCAGCCGCCGCCTCAGCGACGCCATCCACGCCAGCCCCAGCCACAAAGGCCGCCGCTGCTACTCCAGCCACAAATCCAGCCCCGCAGGCTCAGCCGCCCGCCGCACAACCCGCGCCCGCCGCGGAAAACGCATCGGGAGATCAGCAGCCCGGGCACCGCAAACCACCCACCCTCTACACGCTTCCCACCGACCCGCCTCACAACCAGTCTCAGGAAAAATAGCAATCCAGCCGCAATGTCAAGCCCCCACCGCTCGCCAGTCCTGGTAACTCGTTGCAATAAAATAACTTATAGAATATCCCATCTGGCGGTCGAGTTCCCCCGGTCCACTACAAT
>NZ_DASUBE010000089.1:0-9603 GCF_035763405.1 Edaphobacter sp. | reverse complement strand
AACGGCGAAAACTCCGCCGGAGGCTTCGGCATCACGCCCACCATCGCCGAAGACCTCTTCGATCTCGGCGTCCACGTCATCACCACCGGCAATCACGTCTGGGATAAAAGAGAGATCTTCGAATACATGACCGTCCCGGCTGACTCCGACGAGCGCGGCCGCCGCGTCCTGCGCCCGGCGAACTACTCAGCCAACACGCCCGGCTACGGCCTCTACCAGGGCGCGCTGCCCACCGGCCAGAAGTACGCCGTCATCAACCTGCAGGGCCGCGTCTTCATGTCGTCCTGCGACGACCCCTTCCGCAAGGCCGACGAGTTGCTCGACCAGATCGCCCGCGAGTCCGGCGCCAGGGTCATCTTCGTCGACCTGCACGGCGAGGCCACCAGCGAGAAGGCCGCGCTCGGCTGGTATCTCGACGGACGCATCACCGCCCTCATCGGCACCCACACCCACATCCCCACCGCCGACGAGCGCATCCTGCCCGGCGGCACCGCGTTTCAAACCGACGCAGGCATGTCCGGCCCCTACAACTCCGTCATCGGCGTCGAGGTCGAGCAGGTGCTCCAGCGTTTTCTCACCGGACTACCCGGCAAGTTCGACGCCGCCAAAGGCAACCCGAGGATGTGCGCCACGCTCATTGGCTGCGACGGCGCCACGGGCCGCGCGCACAGCATCCAGCGCATGATGCTCGGCGAATAGAACTTTCTATCCCATCAAACCAACCGCTTTCCATCGTCACACCTAAATCCGGTTCACGCTCTCGCACGTTCTTCCAAATAGAGGACGCCATCACGCCTGCATCCGATACGTCCGCACGAAGGAGAGGTAAACCGTGGAAAAAATCGATCATCTTATCAAGAGAGCGGTCTCGCGCAGGTCGTTTCTGGCAGGCGCGGGGACAGCAACGGCTGCTCTGGCCATCGGCTGCAGCAGCAACAGCGTCAGCACCGGCGGCGGCGGCGGAACAAACCCCGGCATCACCGACAACGACATCATGAACTTCGCCCTCAACCTCGAATACCTTGAGGCCGAGTTCTACCTCTACGCTGCAACCGGCAAGGGCCTCGCCTCTGCCGACGCCGGAACGGGCGCAGGCACCACCACCGTTCCCTCGGGCATCGCCGCGGTCCCCTGGGGCTCCTCCGGCTTCGCCCAGTACGCGAGCGAGATCGCGCAAGATGAGGTCAATCACGTCCGTTTTCTGCGACAGGCCATCACCGGCAACGGCGGAACTCCTGTGTCCCGTCCAAACATCGACCTCACCTTCTTCGCGCCGCTCGCCGTCGCCGCAGGCATCACGACCACGCCGACCTTCAATCCATTCCTCACGCCGCAAGCCTTCCTCATCGGCGCATTCGTCTTCGAGGACGTGGGCGTCACGGCGTATCACGGCGCGGCTGGTCTCATCTCAAGCTCGACCATCCTCGGCGCGGCTGCCGGTATCCTCGGCGTCGAAGCCTACCATGCGGCAGCCATCCGCACCCTGCTCACCGAAAGCGCCGCCACCACCAGCGATCAGACTTACGTCAACATCGCCAATAAAGTCGCCGACCTGCGTGGGACCCTTGGCGGCAGCAACGAGACGCACGTCGGCCTCTACGCCGGCGATCCGACCGTCGGCATCGTCGCAGCCGACACCACCAACGCCATCGCCTTCTCGCGCTCGACCGACCAGGTCCTGCACATCGTCTACGGCGCAGTCGGCGGAGCAGGCGTCGGCAAAGGCGGCTTCTTCCCCAACGGACTCAATGGCAAAATCACCGCAACCGCTTCCTAAGGACGGACCGACATGGCAACCCAAGAGACCAGACAACTCGACGAAATCATCTCCAGCCGCCGCGCCATGATGCTCACCGGAGGCATCGCGCTTGCCGGACTCATGCTCCCACGCGCAGCCAACGCCGCGGCCCTCACCGACAACGACGTGCTCAACTTCGCCCTCAACCTCGAATACCTTGAGGCGCAGTTCTACAACCTCGCGGCCTTCGGCGTCACCATCGACAAGTTGCCCACGCCCATTCCCGTCTCGGTCAACGGAGGCACAGCAGGCACCGTCACCGTGAAGCCCAGCTTCGCCAAAGTTCCCTTCAGCAGCCCCGTCATCTCTGCCTATGCCGCCGAGACCGCTGTCGAGGAACGGAAGCATGTCACCTTCCTCCAGGGTGCGCTCGGCTCAGCCGCCGTCTCCATGCCCAATCTCGATCTCTACCACTCCTTCAACACGCTCGCCTCTGCTGCCGGCATCGGGTCGGCCTTCGACCCCTTCGCCCACGACGCCGACTTCCTCATCGGCGCGTACATCTTCGAGGACGTCGGCGTCACCGCTTATCACGGTGCCGCCGGAGCCATCCAGAACAAAGGCACCCTTGGCGCGGCAGCAGGCATTCTCGCCGTCGAGGCCTACCACGCCGGCCTCATCCGTACTGCCCTCAACCAGCTCGATCCCACGGGAGCACTCGGCTTGCTGTCGCTCACCCAGAAGATCTCCGCCACCCGCAGCAAGCTCGCCAACCCTTCCGGCACGCCGGTAGACGACATCGGCCTCGCCACGATCAACGTCAGTCTCAACGCGAGCGCCTCAACCTATCCCGCGCTCACCTTCGTCGATGCCGACTCGAACAGCATCGCCTTCGCCCGCACTCCAACCCAGGTCCTCGCCATCGTCACCGGCGGAGCATCGAACAACCAGGGAGTCTTCTTCCCCAACGGCCTCAACGGCACCATCAAGTAGACTCACGCCGACTCGTCGCTTTCACTCACCTCACCAAAACCATCCGGGTGCCCCATCCATGCGCGGCTTCATCGCGCATGGGTGGGATTGCATACCCTCGCCCAGCCTGATTTTCCCTCACCGTTTGCATTCCAGTTGTCATCCTTCCGCGAAGCGCGAGGACCCGCTTTTCACACCTCCCGCAACCGCTCCCGCACAAACTCCGCCACCTCCGCCGTCACATACACCGGAGGCCGCATCGCCAGCACCGTTGTTCCTTCGACAACAATGTTTCGCAGCGAGCCTTCCTGCACGAGCACCGCGTCCGCACGCTCCAGCAACTCACGCGCCGACAGCTTGAAGTCCTCCACAGCAGGATCGATCACGCTCAAATAAACATCAGGCCGCAGCAACCCCACGACACTATTCGACTCGATCAGCACATTCTCCGCAGCCTCAATCTGGGGCCGAATCCGCGCCATCGCCTCCGCTAAATCTTCACGCCGCGCCCTCACCCAGAACGCGCGCGCAGCACCAGCAGTCAGAAACCGCGCCGTGTCCGTTGTCTGACCGGCGTCCTTTTCTTCACTCACCTCGACGCCCGCGTACTCCTCCCCGGACCGCGCCAGTGAGATCTTGAACGCAGTCCACCGCCGCTCTGCGAGCGCAGCAATCAGCCCGGCAGCGACACTCGTCTTGCCAACGCCCTTCGTCTGTCCCCCGACCACCACCATCGCCATCGCGCTACCGCTTCTTCAGCCGCGCCAGATCGCGCAGATACTCTTTCAAAGGCCGCGCAGGCCGCCCCCAGAAGACCTCGCCCGCGCCATGCATCTTCTTCCCGCTCAGCACACCTGCACCGCCGCCCAGAATCACGCCCCTGCCCACCGTCGCGTGTTCGCCAATCCCAACCTGCCCGCCCAGAATCGCGCCGTCCTCCACCACGCTCGACCCGGAGATGCCTGTCTGCGCCGCAATAATCACATTCTTGCCAATCACACAGTTGTGTCCAATATGCACCAGGTTGTCGATCTTCGTTCCACATCCAATCCGCGTCTCGCCCAGCGCGCCGCGATCAATCGTCGTGTTCGCGCCAATCTCGACATCGTCTTCAACACACAGCCGCCCCTGCTGCGGAAAGATCACATACTCCCCCGTCTCCGCCGACCGCGCATAGCCGAACCCCGTAGACCCCAGCACCGCCCCAGCCTGCACCACCACGCGGTCGCCAAGGGTCGTCCCCGCATACACCACAACCCGCGCATGGATATTGCAGTCCTTGCCGATACGCGCGCCGTCTTCAATCACCGCTCCCGGCCCCACGCTCGTGCCCTCGCCCAGCGTCACATCTTTGCCAATCACCGCCGTAGCATGTACGCCCGTCCGCTCACCGCGTCCCTTCAACCGCCGCGCCACCACCGCAAAGGCGTACCGCGCATCTCTGACCCACAGGACTCTCGTATCGGAATCGACGCCCTCCACCCGCAGCTTCGCATTCGCCAGAATCACTCCGGCCTTCGAGGCCAGCGCCAGCCCGAGCGTGGCGTCATCCACGGCAAACACCACCGACTCCGCCCCCGCGCCGTCGAAGCCCGAGACCTCACGCACCTCGCCCGTCGCACCGGGCGCATCCACCCCAACCCACTCTGCAACTTCGCGTATCGTCGCCATCAGTAGATCCCTGCCTCGCCCACCGGCCGCGTCTTCCATCGCCGGTGCATCCACAGCCACTGCTCAGGATACTGCCGAATATAGGCCTCCATCACCTCCGTAAACCGCGCCGTGTTGGATACGGCGTCCGCCTCTGCGTCGCCTGTGTTTACGACTTCCAACTCTTCTCCAAACCGCAACACATACTTCTTCTCTGCCTCGTGCCAGAGCAGAAACCCCGGCACCACCGCCGCGCCGGTCTTCAGCGCAATCCGCGCCATGCCCGAAGCCGTACACGCCTCCACGCCAAAAAACGGCACAAACACTCCCTGCGGCGGAGTCATGTTCGTGTCCATCAGAATTCCCACCGTCTCGCCTGCACGCATCGACGCAATCAGCCCGCGCGCAAAATCGTCTTTGTGGATCACGCGGTTGCCATGCATGCACCTCACCCGGTTCACAAACGCATCCACCAGCGGATTGTCCAGCCGCCGGATCACCATCCCCATCGGCATCCCCATCAGCGAGTGATAGAAGCTCGAAAGCTCCCACGCACCCAGATGTCCCGTCAGCACCAGCACGCCCTTGCCCTTGTCCCTCGCTCGCAGATAATTCTCCAGCCCCTCATAGCGGATAAACCGGCTCGCACTCTCCGCCGTATACCCCTGCATCTTCGTGAACTCCGCCAGCAAATATCCCAGGTTCCGGTACACGATCTGTAGAATCGCCTCCCGCTCGGCCTCCGTCTTCTCAGGAAACGCCAGCGCCAGATTCCGCAGCCCCACCTTCCGCAGCCGTCCCAACCCTCGGTAAGCAACCGCGCCAACCGCTGCGCCAATCGCCCGCGCCAGCCCGCGCGGCAACACGCCAAGCGTCCCCACGGCCAGCCACACAACGGCAAACTCCGCCCGCTCGCGGAAGCTGATGTCTGCCTTCGCGGCCTCTCTTTGAATGGCTTCGCTCAAGCCAACAGTCTACCGTCTCACGCAGTTTTTGCGGCAGACACGCGAAAGGGGCAGCCTCATCCGGCCGCCCCTTCCGCTGGGTTCCCTTTGTTGTCTTACCGGTTCCTGCGCGCCCGCACAAAGTAACGCGCCACGGTGCCCACAAACGCCCGCGCCTCCGACGGAGTCGCCTGATTTCCCTTCAGGATCGTCTCAAACGGAATGTTGGCTCCATAGAGCGTCCGTGTATCTTCCGAATTCTGCGAAACTACCGTGCCATCCAGATTGATTCCCGCAAACAGGCCCTTGCTGCGCGAATAGGTCAGAAACTCCGCGTTCAACTTCCAGTCCGTTCCAGCCGCGGCATTCCGGCCCACCGGACCGGCCGAAGCTGCCGCATCCGCGCCCAGTTTGAACTTGTTCTTCAGCATGTCCTGCAAGCCCTGGTCGTTCATGGCAACCATCACCAGATCCGTCGACTGCGCGCCAATCTGGAAACCGAAGCTTCCGCCGGCCATCTGGACGCAGACCGGGGCGCTCCAGCCCCGCGCCGTGCGGCAGGTAGCAACTCCCTGACCATACTGTCCGCCCACGACAAACGCTGCCTTCTTATAGCTCGGTACCACCACCACGCACGATGCGCCCGAAAGGATGCTCGATGGGATCGCCTTGTCCGGCGTCGCCATCACCTGCCGTATCACTGCAGCCGCGTCATTCAACCGTCCGGCTATCGTGGCCTTATCACTGGCCGCATGTGCAGAAAGCGGCAAAGCCATCATGGCCAGGGTACATGCAATCGCTGACAATCGTTTCATCTTCATCATTCATGCCTTTCGTATTCCAACTTTTGAGCTTGGCGAATGTTCCAGACCCGGAAATCGCCTGTTTCCAGCATCCTATGTGATGGACGGGCGCACAGGGGAGTTGCATCGGCAGGCAAAAAAGACAAACTGCCTTCCATCGCATAAAAAAATGGGGATTGCAGAGATAGTGCCGGGGGATCATCGGCGCTCTCTCTGCAATCCCTCTCCCAGGTCTGTGTTGCTTGTTCTCACTGTGCCTCACCTGGCACCCCTCCACAACGGTACGGAGGTATGTATACCTTCGAGTCGACTCGATTCATTACCAGGTTAACGAGAAGGGTAATAATGACTTGGCGTACTACTGCCCCAGCAAGTTCCGGTTCACCGCCTGCACCGAAAGAGCGATTCTGTTCTCCACCCCGACCTTCCGCATCAGGCGCCCCACATGCGCCTTCACGGTAATCACGTCAATCCCCAGCTCGCGGGCAATCTCGCGGTTGGGTTGACCGGCCACCAGCAAACGCAGCACCTGAAGCTCCCGTTCCGTCAGCCTGACCTCGGCCTTTTGTCCTGAAGCATCCAGCTTCGGCGACGAATCCAACAGCCGCGCCAGCACCTTGCGCGGAGCCCACACCGAGCCGTCCCGCACAATGTCAATCGCCAGCCGTATCTCGCTCTCTTTCGACGAATGCGTCAGATAGCCCTTCGCACCCGCGCCGATCACCCGCTGAATATATTCGTGCTCCTCCTCAAGCCCCAGCACAATCAGCTTCAGATGCGGCCGCGTGCGCCGAAACGTCGCCAGCAGCTCGAAGATATGCTCCGTGCAGGCCGCGTCCACCAACACCAGCGAAACATTCGAGTCGTCCAGCGCCCCCGGCACCGAGAGCGGCACAATCTCCACCAGCCCGCCCATCGGAAAGATGGTCTGCAAACCCAGCACACGCAACGGGTCCGTAGCTACCAGGCCAATCCGCAGGCTACCAGCCGGTGTTGTGTCGATCATCGCCTTCACAGCCTCAGTTACTCAGCATGTTTCGGGTGTAGCAGGCAAGTCTTAAAGCACCTGAAAATGCAGGCACGGGCTACAGCTTCGGCAGCACGATCCCCTGTTGTTTCTGGTACTTGCCCTTGCGGTCGGCGTAGCTGACTTCGCACGTCTCATCGGACTGGAAGAAGAGGATCTGGCAAAGCCCCTCATTCGCATAGATCTTTGCGGGCAGCGGCGTCGTGTTCGAGATCTCCAGCGTCACAAAGCCCTCCCACTCCGGCTCAAATGGCGTCACGTTCACGATGATCCCGCAACGCGCATACGTCGATTTGCCCACGCAGATCGTCAGCACATCGCGCGGAATCTTGAAATATTCAATCGACCGCGCCAGCGCAAACGAGTTCGGCGGAACGATCACGCTCTCTGCCTCGACCGTCACAAACGACCGCTCATCAAAGGCTTTCGGGTCGATAATCGCGCTGTTAACATTGGTAAATATCTTGAACTCGTTTGAGACCCTCAGGTCATACCCATACGAAGAAAGCCCATAAGAAATAACGCCTTCCCGGACCTGCTTCTCGCTGAACGGGGTAATCATTCCATGCTCTACCGCCTGCTGGCGGATCCAACGGTCGCCCTTAATCGCCACTCTGGTGCTTCCTTCCGAGGTTGAGTCAAAAAAACATATTGAAACGTGTGAACCCGATGCGGGCGCGTCGTCTGCCCTTGCCGCATTAGATTCTTCATCTTACGGCAGCGTTCTGTCATTGACAATCTCGCCCCGAGTTTCTACCATCTCGGTATTAATCCCGGTCAGCATCAAACGTAGCTAAGTTGATAAAATCAGAGCCCAAGGACGGCCCCAGATGATTAAACAGGATCTCATACAAAGGGTTGTTGAACGCACAGGTCTGCCGCGCACGAAGGCGGAATCCGCAGTCGACGCCATCTTCGAAAGCATGAAGCAGACCCTGATCGCTGGCGACCGTATCGAGTTGCGTGGATTCGGTGTCTTTACCGTGAAGCCGCGTAAGACTGGCATTGGCCGCAATCCAAGGACCGGCGCTGAAGTCACCATCGCACCCGGCAAAGCGGTTCGCTTCAAGCCCGGCAAAGAACTGCACCTCATCAACTAAGCCGCGGTGCTACATCAAATGCACTGCGTCTACGTCGGCAATTAAATTCCGGCGCGGAATGTTCTGCGTCTCGGCGAACTTCAACATCGCCCGCAGTGTCGCACCCAGTGCCTGCCGCTCCGCCGACTTCAACACAAAGTGGTAGCGATAGATACGCTTCAGCCGCACAATCGGCGCGGCCGCAGGTCCCAGCACCCGCACCTTCTCCAACCGCGTCTGCTCGAACCACTTCCCCAACAGCGCCGACCACCCCGTAGCCTCTTCCAGCCGCTCGCTCTGCACCACCACATTCGCCAGCGCCGCAAACGGCGGATAGTGCATCCACCGCCGGTAGTTCAGCTCCTTCGCCACAAACCCCGGATAATCATGCTTTGCCGCAAACTGAATCGCGTAGTGGTCCTGGTGATACGTCTGCACCAGCACCTTGCCCGGCAACTCACCACGCCCCGCGCGACCTGACACCTGCGTCAGCAGTTGGAACACGCGCTCCGCAGCGCGAAAGTCCGGCAGCCCCAGCGCAAAGTCCGCGCCCACAACACCTACCAGCGTCACGCCGTGAATGTCGTGTCCCTTGGCAATCATCTGCGTGCCGACCAGAAGATTAATCTCACCCGCATGAAGCCTCGCCAGCAGCCGTTCCATATCACTGCGTCCGCGCACCGTGTCGCGGTCCATGCGCCCAATCCGCGCGCCGGGAAATAGCTCCTGCAACCGCTCCTCGCCCTGCTCCGAACCCGCGCCAAGATAATAGAGGTGCTCGCTCCCGCACTTCGGACACACCTTCGGCACACCGCGCCGGTAGCCGCAGTAGTGGCACTCCAGCCGCTGCCCCGGCTGCGCCACATCTCCCGTCACCGCCTTGTGATACGTCATCGAGATGGCGCAGTTCTCGCACTCCACCTTCTCGCCGCACGCCCTGCACATCACCACGAACGAGTACCCGCGCCGGTTCAGCAGAATAATCGCCTGCTCGCCGCGATCGAGCGTTGCCTGCGTCTCCTCCACCAGCCGCCGCGAAAACAACTGCTCCTGCCCCGTCTCGCGGAACTCCGAGCGCATGTCCACCAGCTCCACCGCAGGCAGCGGCCGCTCCGCCACGCGCCCCCGCATCTCGACCCGTACGTAGCGCCCCTTGTCCGCATTCGCCCAGCTCTCCAGCGAAGGCGTCGCCGACCCCAGCACAACCACCGCGTCATTCAGCTTCGCGCGCATCACCGCCACATCGCGCCCGTGATAGCGCGGCGTCTCCTCCTGCTTGTAGCTGCCGTCGTGCTCCTCGTCCACAATCACCAGGCCCAGCTTCACCAGCGGCGCAAACACCGCCGACCGCGTCCCCACCACCACGCGCGCCTCGCCACGCCGAATCCTG
>NZ_DASUBE010000088.1:0-59535 GCF_035763405.1 Edaphobacter sp. | reverse complement strand
GGCGCAGGACAGATCAAGACAGGATCGGCCAGTCGCACGGACCGCATCGCCAAGTACAACCAGCTACTTCGGATTGAAGAAGAGTTGGGGCAGGCGGCGCAGTTTCTGGGAATTGAGTCGGTCAACTTCGGGCAGTAGCGGGAGAACAGCAGATGGGCGGGCGAGAGCGCAGAGCTTTCGCCCGCCGTTGTTTTTGCGGGCAGGCTTGTGAGGCATCAGCATCGGTATCAGGATTCGGAGATACCGCTGGCGTCGAGCAATTCGACCTCTTCACCACGACGGCCGGTCAAGGTGTGCCACAGTTTGGATGGCCAGTCCGGGTCCATGCAGGGCCGCTCGATGAACTTGTAATACAGGATCGAGCACAGCAGGATTGGAATTCCCATGGCGACGAGTTGAATTGCATAGTTTGCCAGGAAGTCATAGCGGACGACGATCAGCCTTCTCGTCGCTTTGAAGAAGACGGCCATCAGGGCAAAGTGCAACAGATAGATGGAATAGCACATACCGCCGATGACGGCGATCCATGGGTTGGAGACAAACTTCCGCAACAGAACGCTGCGCATTGCCGCCAGGCAGAGCACAAAGAAGACGAACGGCAGAAGAACATGCGCGGCGTAGACGTCATGGCCCGTGCCGTACATATAGATGAGCGCCGCAAATCCGGCGATGTCCCACAGCCACGTGGTCCGCATATGCGGAAGGTCGAGCACGAAGATGTCAGCAAGAAGAAGGCCGGCGAGGAAATATTGCACCGAGAACAAAATGCTCAGTTCGATACGCGGGACGTGGCTGAACGGAGATTGCGCCAGGCCAATGGCCAGGATGGAGCAGGCGATAGAGATGCGCCGGGCAAGCCGCCGCCTGAACCGGAAGATCAACATGAAGAGCGGGGCGAGCAGGTAGAACTGTATCTCGACTTCGAGGCTCCACGTGACCGGGTTGATCGGGCTCATGACGCCGTACACGATGTTATGCAGGTAGAAGAAGCTCGCCGCTATGTGTCCTGTGAAGCCGGAGTCGAGTCGTCCATGCTGATAGACCAGGAGCATGACGACGAAGAGCGCCATGGAAAGCATGTACGGCGGCTCGAGTCTGGTGACGCGCCGCATGTAGTATTTGCGCAGTGACACGTCTTTTGCCTGAAGCAGATGGTGTCGTGCAAAGGGCAGGGCAAGGATCATGCCGCTGATGACGAAGAACAGAAGGACGCCGCGATCTCCGTTGCCGATGGCCCAGAACAATGCGTGGTATTTCGGCTCGATTGGGATAGGTCGGCCCGACCGATGTGCCAGTTCTCCTGCGAGGTGAAAGAGGAATACCGAAGAGATGGCGATAAACCGCAGGCCGTCGATTTCGGGAATCCATCGCCCGTCCCGCGTGATTCGCCGTATCTTATCGATGAGCATAAGTTCAGGGTGCTTCATTTATAACATTAGATATGCCCTCAAATTCATCACACGCATCTCGCCGCCCAGTGGTGCTCACCATCCTTGACGGATGGGGTTATCGCGCCGAAACCAACGGCAACGCCATCGCTCTTGCCCGCAAGCCCGTCTACGACAAGCTGCTTGCCGATTATCCGAATACGCTGCTTCGCGCTAGCGAACATTTTGTCGGCCTGCCTGATGGGCAGATGGGCAACTCTGAGGTTGGCCACCTGAATCTGGGCGCAGGGCGCATTGTGCGCATGGATATGACGCGCATCGATGCGGCGATTGAAGACGGCAGCTTCTTCAGCGACCCGACGGTGGTTCGCGCGTATGAACTGGCAGCGCAGGATGCGCGCGCGCTGCACCTGATTGGGCTGCTGTCGGACGGTGGAGTGCATTCGCACCAGAGACATTTATATGCATTGCTGCGCATGGCGGCGCAGCGCAAGCTGACGCGCGTATACGTTCACGCCTTCATGGATGGACGCGACACGATGCCTACCAGCGGTCTGGGATACATTGAGGAGCTTCATCGCAAGTTCCATGAGTACGGCGTTGGAGTGATTGCCAGCGTCAGCGGACGGTATTACGCGATGGACCGCGATCTGCGCTGGGAGAAGGAGCGCCAGGCCTTTGACGCGCTGGTGACGGGGCACCCGGAGGGCGGTACGTATGGCAGCCCGGCAGAGCGGCTCCGCGAGCTATACAACAACGGAACTACGGACGAGTTCATGCCCCCGTTTACTTGCATCAACCCCACGGATGGCAAGCCGGTTGGTCTGATCCGCGACCGCGACGTGGTGATTAATTTCAACTATCGTGCCGATCGTGCACGCCAGATTACGCGCGTTCTGGGACGCAACTCCGGTTTTGCGCCTGACGCGGGACAGCATCTGCCGAAGGCCGCTGAACTGGACGAGGCGATTCCGCGCAATCTTGTGCCACGCGATTTGCACTACGTCGCCATGACGCAGTACGACAAGACGTTCACCGTCCCTGTGGTCATTCCGCCGGAGAGCATGGACAACCTGCTCGCCAACCTGATGGCGCAGGCCAATCTGCGCAACCTGCGCGTGGCCGAGACGGAGAAGTACGCGCACGTTACGTACTTCTTCAATGGAGGCATCGAGAAGCCGTTTGCCGGTGAAGATCGCGTGCTGGTTCCTTCGCAGAAGGTGGCGACGTATGATCTTGCGCCGGAGATGTCGGCGGCGGGGATTGGAGATGCGGTCGTCAAGGCTGTCGGCGACACGGCGTTTGATGTGATCATCGTCAACTTTGCCAATGCTGACATGGTCGGTCACTCCGGCAAGCTGGAGCCGACGATTCGCGGCGTGGAGGTGGTGGATACGCAGCTTGGGCGCATCTATCAAGCGATCAAACAGCGCGGCGGATCGTTGCTGGTGACGGCTGACCATGGCAACGCCGAGATGCTGATCGATCCGGCAACCGGCGGCCCGCATACGGCGCATACGACCAATCCGGTGCCGTTCATTCTGATTACGGAAGACGGCAAGAAAGTGGGCTTGCGCGATGGCGGAAGTCTGCGTGATATTTCGCCGACGGTGCTGGACCTGCTCCAACTTGGTAAGCCGAAGGACATGACTGGCGGGAACCTGAGAGTGGAGCAGTCGCGCTAAAATTCACGGCGGCCTTCGAGGGCGCGTGACATGGTGACTTCGTCCGCGTACTCGATGTCGCTGCCTGCGGGGACGCCTGTGGCGATCCGCGTCACCTTCAGGTTGGGTTTGGACTTGTGCAGCTCGTGTGCGATGTAGCCTGCGGTGGCTTCGCCTTCGGTGGTGGGCGAGGTTGCGAGGATGACTTCATCGACCTCGGCCAGACGCGTGAACAGGTTGGCGAGGCGTAACTGTTCGGGGCCGACGCCGCCGATGGGCGAGAGCGTTCCGTGCAGCACGTGATAGACGCCAGTGTAGCTGCGGGTCTTTTCGATGGCGGCGATATTGGTCGGCTCTTCGACGACGCAGACGAGGCGCTGGTTGCGCACGGCGCTGGTGCAGTAGGTGCAGGGATCGACGTCGGTGATGTTGTTGCAGATGGAGCAGAGCCGCAGGTGCTGCTTCAGCTCGCGGATGGCGGAGGCGAGTGCCTCGGCGTCTTCGGCCGAGGCGCGAAGGACGTGAAATGCGAGCCGCTGCGCACTGCGCGTGCCGACGCCCGGGAGCTTGCGCAACTCGTCGATCAGGCGCGCCATGGGTCCGGCGAAACGGTCGGCCACTAGCTTAACCCCGGCAGGTCGGGAAGTCCGAGGCCGCCCATCATGCCGGACATGCTGGCCTTGATGGTGTCGTCCACGCGGCGACCGGCCTCGTTGAATGCAGCGGCGATGAGGTCTTCGAGCAGTTCGAGGTCGCCGCCTGCGCTGCCCATCGCCGTGGGCTCGATGGTGATGCGGAGCACTTCTTTTTTGCCGTTCATGCGGACGGTGACAACGCCGCCGCCGGTCGATGCCTCGACGACGGTCTCGGCGAGCTTGCGCTCCATCTGCTCCTGCATCTGTTTGGCCTGCCCGAGCATGTCTTTCATCTTGGCAAGATCAGAAAAGTTCATTCGTTCCTCACGCTAATCATTGTCGCGCAGGTCGATGACGCTGCGAATCTCGGCATGGAACAACGACTGTGCCTGCTGCACGATGGGATGTTCCAATGCTTTGGCCTGGACGCTGCCTGTCTTGGCCGCCTTTGGCTTCTTAGGCGCCGCAGTGTTGGCTGTGCCGGGAAGCAGCACGAGCTTGAGCGATCCTGCTCCGGCTGTGCGCAGCGCGGCGCGGACGATCTTCTCGGCCTCCGGATTAATGACCATCGAGAGCATTGTCTTCGAGATTGCCGTTTGCACGCGAAGCTCGCCGTTCTCGATGGTCCATTCGGCGTCGTCGAGTGCGTCGGATGCGGTGTCCTGGCCTTTGGCTCCGGCGAGTGCTTCAACAGCGGCTTTCTGGAGTAATTCGGCCGAGGCGTCAGGCTGAGCAGCCGGGGTCTCTGGCGGTGTGGCGAGAGTTGGTGAGGCGTCCTGTGCGGCGGCCGCTACTGATTCCAGCGTGGCGGAATCTGGTGCTGCTACAAGTGGGGCTTTGGGTATGGGTATAGGAGAGGGCGTGGCGACCGGCGCAGGCGGCGCATCCTCAAACCGTTTCCGGCTTTGCTCGAAGGGAGAGAAGGCTGGTTTTGTGCTGATGGGTTGCGTAGGCGGTTCGACTGACCGGGGAGCCGGTTTGGGTGAGGAGGTTGCTGCGCTACCGCCAGTAGGCTTGATGGCCGCGCCTGCGGCGGTTGGGAACTGGCTGAGGAGTTCTTCGACAGGCAGCAGGCGGCGCAGGTGGACGAGCTTCAAGAGGCCGAGTTCAAAGTGGAAGCGCTGCTCCTGGCGGTAGCCGAGTTCGTCGAAGGTTCGGAGCATGACCTGAAGGAAGCGGGTCAGCTCTTCTTCGCTGAAGAGTGCGGCGGAGCGGGCGGCGCGGCGCTGTTCGTCAGCGGAGATTTGCAGCAGCTCGGTTGCGGCGCCGCTGCCTTCGGCGATCTTTGCGACGAGGCAGTTGCGCAGATAGCGCACGCACTGACGGGCGAGTTGGGCGGGAGAGTTTCCTGCGTCGAGCAACTGATTGGCGACGGTGATGACTTCGGCGCTGCGGTTGCCATCGACGGCTTCGAGGATTTTTTCAAAGACGGCATTGGGGACCGTGCCCATGAGATCGCGCACCTGCGAGGCGTCGAGGCGCGGTTTACCGTCTTCGAGCGGCGCGCTGGCGATGGCCTGATCCATGATGGAGAGTGCGTCGCGCATGGAGCCGTCGCCTGCTTCGGCCAGCAGGCTGAGCGCGGTGTCGTCGGCGATGACGCCTTCGCGCTCGGCGATGCCGCGCAGCTCGTTGAGGATGTCGGCCAGTTTGACGGCGTGAAAGCTGAAGTGCTGGCAGCGGGAGCGCACGGTCTGCGGAATGTCTTCGGGCTGCGTGGTCGCCATCATGAAGACGATGTGGTCGGGCGGCTCTTCGAGCGTCTTGAGCAGGGCGTTGAAGGCGGCGTCGGTGATCTGGTGCGCCTCGTCGAGGATGTAGATTTTGTACTTGTCGCGCGCAGGGCGGTAGCGGGCAGCGTCGCGCAGCTCGCGGATCTCGTCGATGCCGCGGTTGGTGGCGGCGTCGATCTCGATGACATCGACCGCATTGCCTGCTCGGATTTCGGTGCAGCTTTCGCAGACCTCGCAGGGTTCGGGCGTGGGGCGAAGCTCGGAGCCGATGGCGTTGCGGCAGTTGAGCGCCATGGCGAGGATGCGCGCGATGGTCGTCTTGCCGATGCCGCGATGGCCGCTGAAGATGTAGCCGTGCGCGATGCGGCCCTGGCGCAGGGCGTTCATCAGCGTGACGGTCACGTGATCCTGTCCGACGACGTCGGCGAATCGCTGCGGCCGGTATTTGCGAGCTAAGACCTGATATGCCATAAGAGACGACGGCGATCCATCAAATAAGAACGCCGCAAGGCTATTGTATCGTTCGCTCGTGGGTCAGTTTTCCGCGCCGGGGCCGGTGAGTCGGCGGGCCTGGCGGGCGGCCCTTTTTCTGCGGCGTTCGACTTCATCCTGGCTGAACATGGTGCCACGGCAGACGGGCGCACCGCAGTAGCAGTCGGCGTCGCTTTCGTCGCTGTCGTGCAGGTTGTACTCGTAGGTCAGCTCTTCACCGGCTGCGATGTCGCGCACGGCGACGACGAAGATGCGGCCGTTGATGTCGGTGGTCTCGCAGTTGGGGCTGCAGGAGTGGTTGATGAACATGGCGGTGCCGAAGCCGTCGATGACGAAGCCGTCGTCTCCGCAACTGAAGAGGTAGGTGATGTCGCGGCCCTGGTAGCGGGCGTCGGCTTCGGCCTTGGTGAAGCGCGGGCCGGCGTACTCGCAGACGCGCATTCCTTTTTTAAAGGGCCGCGTGGTATAGCAGCCGGCGGCGTGGATCGAAGAGGAGCGGATAATCAGGCCATCAACCACAGAAACAGTCCATCCGATGAGGGGGTAGGGTCTTGCTGAGCAAGCCCCTGAATGACAATCTATAACAAACGGACGCCTGAGGGAGTCCAACCCTGGACGGATATTCTGGAAGCGATGAGGTTGGGGAGAACAATTCGCCTGCTGCTGGCCACCGGTGGTCTTACAGCGTTTTGCTGGGCGCAGAGTCCGCCTGCAACGAAGCCGGCGGATGCACCTTGTCCGGCGGCGACGACTGCTGCGGATAAGAGTGCAACGGACGGGGCAGGCCCGACGGCGGCGAAGCCGTGTGCCCAGTCGGACGACCATCGTTCGGCTTCGGATCGGTTTCCGTTCCCGGGCGAGGCCAGCCAGCCGGACGCGCCTGCGGCGAATGCTCCGGCTCCCAGCGCACCGAAGCCTTCGGCAGCATCGCAGCATCCGTTTCCGGGCGAACCTGCGGCTGGGGCAGATTCCGGTTCCAGCAGCTCGAGCAGTTCAAGCAGCAGCGATGACGACGGGTACGATCCAAATGCTCCGCTGCCTTCGACGATGCGGCATCCGCCGAAGCCCAGGAAGGTGCAGACGCCGGATGAGCGTGTGGATGAGGACTTGCGGGTCGCGCAGTTTTATCTGGACTCAGGCGACCTGCCAGGGGCGTACCTGAGGGCGAAGGATGCTGTGCGGGTTGAGCCGGACTACTCGGAGACGCACTATATGCTGGGGCAGGTGTTGCAGAAGATGAAGAAGAAGGACGAGGCCATTGCAGAGTACAAGGCGTACCTGAAGATGGACCCGGACGGCGACCGGACGAAAGCCGTGAAAAGGGCGCTCGACGGGTTGCGGTAGATTTGCAAAAAGATTCGGGGTTGAGGCCGTCAGAGTGTAACGTTGGGGTGTCCCTATGACCGACCTTGGTGAGCTTCAACACGCGATCGCCTACTCGCTGCATGGGCTCGATGCGGCGCAGACGCAGTTACGGCCCGTCAAGCGCAAGGGCCGATGGAGCATCCAGCAGATTGTCGAGCACCTGCTGTTGACGTACTCCTCGACGGAGGCGACGATTGCGGCGCGTCTGGAGAAGCACAGGCCGACAAAGTCGAAGCCGCGCATGTTGCAGCGGTTCAGCCAATATACGGTGATCCGGTTGGGGTATTTCCCGCGCGGACGCAAGGCGCCGGCGATGGTGACGCCTCCGGCGGAGATTGCCGCGCCGCGCTCGGGGGATGAGTTGGCGCACGCCGTTCGGGAACAACTGCTGCGGCTGCACGAACTGTGCAATGAGGCGGAGAAGGAGTTTGGCGCGGTACGCTGCGCCAGCCATCATGTGCTGGGGCCGTTGAGCATTGCCGGGTGGCGGCGGTTTCACCTGATTCATGGCGAGCACCATGCGCGGCAGATTCTCGCCATCAGAAAGGCACACGGGGTTTAGTTGTCGTCGAGTTCCTCGGAGTCGGGTTCCGATACGGTTGCGGGCGGATCTTCGGTGAGTTCGTCGGCGACACGGAGGAAGCGGCGCAGATAGCGGAGCGGCTCTTCGGAGATTGCGAGTTCCTTGAGGTGATAGAGCCAGACGTCTTCGCGGGTGCGGCGGCGGGTGTATCCCTTGCGGTAGACGATGCCGATGGTGCCGTCGGCCATTTTTCGGGTGAAGGATTGAGTGGGGACCTGGAAGACCATCTCCTCGCCCGCTTTCCAGAAGGCAGTGGCGAATTCGTGAGAGAAGATGAGGGCGTAGTAGCGCCGTTCGGTCGAGAGTAGCTCGATGGCCTGACGATTGCCGGGCCAGGGCAAGCCGAGTTTGCCGACGTACCATTTGCGGAACTCGAACCCGTTGGCGCGGGCCTGTCCCACGAGTAGTTGAAGAAGCTCGAGCCGTGTCATCGATGTCGCTCCATCATGAGTGTCCGGGCTGGATGAGAGTGTATCAGGGGCGGGGCAGGAGAGTCCGTTATAGTTTACGGTGAGCGGCATCCAACAACATGGATGCGAAGACGGGAACAGCGAACTGAATGCGGATGGAAGGAAGATTGTTGAACGGGATCAAAGCGATTGCGCAAAGGCGATGGAGCATTGTGCTGATCTATGTGCTGGCGTGCGGTTGCGCATTCGGCGCGGCGGGCACTGGCCAGGTGACGCATACGGACCCGATCAACCTGACGCCGGAGGTGCGAGCGGCGCATGAGCGGTTCTATGTAATGGACTACGACGGTGCGCTGAGAGAGTTCGAGGCGATTCAGAGGGCGCATCCGGACAGCGCGATCGCCATCGACTATGTGCAGATGTCGCTGATCTTTCGCGAGCTTTATCGTCAGGACCTGCTGGACACGACCTACTATGCGCATAACAGCTTTCTGACCTCGAAGCGCGAGGTGGATATTCCTGAGGCGGCGCGCGAACGGATTGAGTCGCTGACGGATGAGGCGATTGATCTCTGCGACAAGCAGATCAAGGCCAATCCGAACAATGCGAATGCGTGGTTTGCGCGCGGCTATGCGCGGGGAATGCATGCGGCGTTTATCACGCTGGCTGATCACAGCTTTGTCGCAGCGGCGCGGCAGGGGTTTGCCTCGCGCAGCGACAGCGAAGAGGTGCTGAAGATCGACCCGGATTACGCGGACGCGAAGATGGCGATTGGCATTCAGCAGTTTGCCGTGGCCAGCCTGCCGAGATTGCTGCGGATGATGATCGGCATCGCAGGCGTGACGGGCAGCAAGGAGAAGGGGTTGGCACTGCTGCGGGAGTCCGCGGCGCATGGGATTGTGACGAGGGTCGAGTCGCGGACGGCGCTGGCGCTTTTTCTGCGGCATGATGGCAGGTATCCGGAGGCGATTGTGGTGGAGCGCGGACTGGTGGAAGAGTATCCGCGCGACTATCTGTTCAATCTGGAGCTGGCCAATCTGACGAAGGACGAGGGCAATGGGCCGGAGGCGATTGCGCTATACAAGAAGGTGATCGCCAAGGGGCTAACGCCGGGTTACTTCGTCGAGCCGAGATTGCAGATGGCGTACTTTGGCCTGGCGGACACGCAGCGTGGGCAGAATGAGCTGGCTGAGGCGGCTGAGAACTACTTGAAGGCGGCAGCGTATCCCGGGTCGAGCGACTGGCTGCGGAAGCGGGCGCAACTGAGCGCCGGACAGGTGTTCGACCTGCTGCACGAGCGCGCGGCGGCGGTGAAGCAGTATGAGCTGGCTGCGGCGGCGGGCGGAGACCAGTCGGCGGCGGACGCGGCACGGCGGTATCTGAAGTCTCCCTATGTTGGGAAATGAGCGGTTGGAGATAGATACTTTGTTCTGCCTTGAAGGCGGGCGCTATGGCAAAATAGGAGCAGTTTCCCGGAGTCTGCCATGTTCTGTAGCCGTTGTGGAAAGCAGTTGGACCCGACCTCGCGCTTCTGCACCGGGTGCGGAGCGACGGTCAATTCAGTTCCGCCCGCAGCCGCGGCGCGCACCGGACAACTGGTGCGTCCGCGTGAGAACCGGATGATTGGCGGCGTGTGCGCAGGGTTTGCGCTGCACTATGGGTGGGACCTGAGCCTGGTGCGAGTCATCACGGCGGTGATTATGGTGCTGAGCGCGGGCGCGGGCGTGGTGGCTTACATTGCTGCGTGGGTGATTATCCCTGAAGCGCCCTTTGGGCTGCCGGTAAAGAGCGTCTGATCTTGTCGAAAACACTGTCTGGAAAAAAAGTAGTTCAGTCTGGGGCGCGTCCTTTTGTGTACCGCCGGGGTGTGCTCCATTGCGATGGCGTGGGGGTGGCCTCGCTGGCGGAGAAGTATGGGACGCCGCTGTATGTGTATTCGGCCGAGCAGATTTTGCGGCGATTTCAGATGTTTGCTTCGGCGTTCAGGGAGCGCCCGCATACGGTGTGCTATGCCGTGAAGGCGAACTCGTCGCTGGCTTTGATGCGGCTGCTGGCGCGGCAAGGGGCGGGGTTCGATATTGTCTCGGGTGGGGAGCTGGAGCGTGTGCGCAGGGCGAGCGCGGCGGCGCTGAAGCGGGTGGTCTTTTCGGGTGTGGGCAAGCAGGTCTGGGAGATTGACGCGGCGCTGAGGGCTGGGATTCTGCTGTTCAACGTGGAGTCTGAGGCGGAGCTGGATGTGCTGGCCGCGCGCGCGAAAGTGCTGGGCAGGCGGGCGCGGTTTGCGCTGCGGGTGAATCCCGATGTGTTTGCGGAGACTCATCCGTATATTTCGACCGGGTTGAGCGAACATAAGTTCGGCATCGACATCAAAAAAGCGCGCGCGATTTATAAGAAGGCCGCGAACTCGAAGTGGCTGGAGGCGGCTGGCGTGAGCGTCCACATCGGCTCGCAGATTCGCAAGGTGGACCCCTTTGCTGCGGCTCTCGGGCGGGTGACGGCGTTGATTGCTGAGTTGCGACTTGACGGGCACGATATTCGCTATGTGGATGCGGGCGGCGGGTTGGGGATTGACTACGGCGCGGGTGACTTTGACCCCGAGCACCAGGTCGAGCGATACGCCGCGGCGCTGACGGAGGGGCTGGGCAGGGAGAAGGCGCATCTGTTGCTGGAGCCGGGGCGATTTATTGTGGCGCAGGCTGGTGCGCTGGTGACGCGGGTGCTCTATGTGAAGAAGAACGGCGCGAAGACGTTTGTGGTGACGGATGCGGGGATGAACGATCTGATTCGTCCATCGCTTTATCATGCGCACCACGAGATTGTTCCGGTGCGGCAGGCGTGGGGCCGGGCGGCGAAGGTGGATGTGGTGGGGCCAGTGTGCGAGTCGGGCGACTTCTTTGCGCGCGATCGGGAGATGGTAGCGGTGCGGCCTGGCGACCTGGTTGCCGTGCTGGACGCGGGAGCCTACGGGATGAGTCTGGCGTCGAACTACAACACGCGCGGGCGTCCGGCGGAGGTGCTGGTAGACGGCGCGAAGTCTACCCTGATTCGGCGGCGTGAGACGGTGCGTGAGATGCTTGAGCCGGAGCTTCTGCCTTGAGCGTAACGCAGCTGTGTCATGCTAGAATCGCAAGGGCGGACGGGCTTTTGACCTAACGAGGCCCGCAGCAAAATCAAAATTGCAAAATCAAGATACGACAGGGGTAGCGCATGTCCGGCCATTCAAAATGGGCCACAATCAAGCATAAGAAGGGCGCGCTTGACGCAAAACGTGGCAAGATCTTCACTCGGCTGATTAAGGAAATTACGATTGCGGCAAAGACCGGCGGAGGCGGCGATCCGGATGGGAACCCGCGTCTGAGGACCGCGATTGCGGCGGCCAAAGCGGAGAACATGCCCGCCGACAACATCAAGCGCGCGATTCAGCGCGGCACGGGCGAGCTGGAAGGCGTCTCCTACGAGGAGATTACCTACGAAGGCTATGGTCCGGGCGGAGTGGCGATCATCGTCGAAGTGTTGACTGACAACAAGAACCGCGCGGTGAGCGAGATTCGCCATGCCTTCAGCAAGAACGGCGGGAACCTGGGCGCGGAAGGCGCGGTCTCGTGGATGTTCACCAAGAAGGGCGTGATTACGCTGGCGAAGTCGGCGGCGTCTGAAGACAAGCTGACCGAGATTGTTCTCGATGCGGGCGCTGAAGACCTGAGCGATGAGGGCGAAAGCTGGGAAGTGCTCACGGATCCTAAGGACTTCGAGGCTGTGACTGAGGCGCTGAAGAAGGCGAAGATTGAGCCGGAGACGGCCGAGGTGACGAAGATTGCCTCGACCTACACGAAGCTCGAAGGCACGCAGGCTAACGCGATGATGCGGTTGCTGGAGGCGCTTGAAGATCTGGACGACACGCAAAATGTCTACTCGAACTTCGATTTTGATGAGGCGGCAGTAGCGAATGCGGGTTAGGCGGAGAGCCAGGTTGTAACGGGAGGCCGCCTTTCACCGGCGGCCTTTCTTCTGCAAACTGTTTTCTGAAACGGAGATTGACCGAGTGACGAAAAGCGCGCGATGCCTGAAGAGGGCTATAGGCTGGGTCGTAATTCTGCTGGCAGCTACCGGGTTTGCGGTTGCGCAGGCGCCTGCTTCAGCCGAGATCTCCAACCCACTTCATACGGCTTCTGCGCACGTGCCGTTTGAGTTTGGGGTGCTGGTGCAGAGCGGATTCGGCGTGACGGAGAACCGGAACGACTTCAAGTTTCTGATGGCGGGCGTTCATGCCGGGAAGGTGTTGACGGGGGATTTTGGGCCGGGACCGTTGCGGGGAAACTTCGAGTACGCCGTGGAGGTCTTTCCGTTCTGGCAGTCGTATTCACCGAAGTTCAGCCGGGAGATGTGCAGACCGGGCGGGGCATCTGGCGTGACTTGTAGCGCGCCGTATACAGTGGGCGGCACGTTTACCGGGATTTCAATTACGCCGACTCTGTTGCGCTGGAACTTTGTGGGGACGCGGCGGATTTCGCCGTGGGTGCAGGGAGGCGGCGGGATGATTTGGACGAACCACAAATACCCGGCCTTCGGCGGCCCGCCCTACAATTTAAATAACGACGGAGTGAACTCGGACACGAGCGTATGGAACTTTACGCCGCAGTTCGGCGTGGGCGCGCACTACTTTATCAATCCTCGGCGGTCGATTGACTTTGGCGCGAATGCGGTCCATATTTCGAGTTCGTCGCTGGGGGACAAGAATCCCGGCATCAACGCGAGCGTACAGTTTTCCGTCGGGTATACGTGGTGGAGATGAAGAACGAAGCCATTATTGAATGCGTCCCGAATTTTTCCGAGGGCAAGGACCTGGCGAAGGTGCGGCAGATTGTTGCCGCCATGCGGGTGGACGAGGTGCGGCTGCTGGACTGGTCGCTGGACGCGGCGCATAACCGCTCGGTGGTGACGATTGCGGGTCCGGGCGCGGCGGTGGTGGAGTCGGCTGTGCGCGGGGCGGGTAAGGCTGCGGAGTTGGTTGACCTGACCGGTCAGAGCGGGGTGCATCCCCGGATTGGCGCGGCGGACGTGGTGCCGTTTATTCCGGTGAGCGGGGCTTCGCTGGCGGAATGCGCGGTGCTGGCGCGGCAGGCGGGATTGCAGATCTGGCGGCGCTTCGGCGTGCCGGTTTATTTTTATGGAGCGGCGGCGGCGCGGCCGGACCGAGTGCAGCTTGAGGACGTGCGCCGGGGCCAGTTCGAAGGACTGCGCGAGGCGGTGCGCAAGGATGCGGCCCGGCGTCCTGATGTGGGCGGCCCGGAACTGCATGACACGGCTGGAGCAAGCGCCGTGGGAGCGCGCAGCTTTCTGATTGCCTACAATGTGCATCTGCACCAGCCGGAGATTTCGGCGGCGCGGGCGATTGCGCGGGACATTCGCGCCTCGAACGGTGGGCTGCATGGGGTGAAGGCGATTGGTGTGCTGGCCAACGGACGGGCGCAGGTGAGTATGAATATCACGGACTTTCGCGTTACGCCAATGCGGCAGGTCTATGCGACGGTCAGCCATCTGGCGCAGCGGCATGGGGTGTTGATCGAGGATGCCGAGCTGATTGGCCTGATTCCTGAGGATGCCTATGAGCCGGATTCGGAGTGGGTACGTCAAATAACTGACTTCGACCCGGAGAGCAAGGTGCTGGAGCGGAGGTTGAACTCCCCGATTGACTGGCCGTAGGCGGCAATCTGCAACAGAAGTGGCAGGCCGGACCCAAGATGGCTACCCCCGTTCACTCTTGCGAGAGAGTCTAATTTCACGAAAGAATAGCTCCCAGGTGCGCGGTTTTCGCCGCCCCAGAGGAACAGAAGGTAACGTATGACTGGAACAAAACGGAATTTCTTCACGATGGCCTTGCTGCTCGCCGGGCTGAGCATGACACCGACGATGGCCCGCGCGGCGCAGCTTTCAAGCGACGCCAAGGCGGCGATCCCCAAGGACGTGCAGCAGCTGATCGTGGTGGACTATCGCGCGATGCAGAACTCGAGTGCGGCGATGGATCTGAAGGACCGCGTGCTGCCGCCCGAACTGAAGCGGCTGGAGACGGCGCTGAAGAGCTCGGGGCTGAAGGTGGATCAGGATGCCGACGTGCTCGCCTTCGCAGCGTTCAATGATCCCCAGTCTAAGGGCACGAAGATTGTGGGTATTGCGCAGGGGCAGTTCCAGACCAGCTCGATTATGGCCCACTTTGCCAAGAACAAGACCAAGCCGGTGATGCTGCGCAATAACAGCGTCTATCCGATGGGTGCGGCGGGCATGAGCGTCGTATTTCTGAATCAGACGACGATGGTGTTCGGCGATCGGGGAGCGATCAAGGCTGCGCTCGATGCGCGCGATGGCCTGTCGCAGAATTTTCTCGACAACAGCGACATGGTGAACGACATGGGCGCTGTGGACCAGAAGGCGGTTTGGAGCCTGCTGGACGCGAAGGGAACTCAGACGATGATGCGGAGTGTGCTGGGCGATGCGGCGCAACTGGCAGACTACGATACGGTGCGCAATCGCATGAAGAGTTCGCGCTACACGATGGATTTTTCCAATGGCGTGAAGTTTGACATGGCCGTGGTGATGTCGGACACGCTGACTGCCGCGACTGCCGCGACGTTGATGAAGGGCGTGGCGCTGATGAGAAAGACCTCGGGTTCGCCGCTGGAGAAGACGGCACTGGACCAGACGACGATTGACTCGAATGCAGGCACGCTGACGGTGGATTACTCGTCGTCGGACAGCCAGTTTGCGAGTCTGTTGACGTCGCCGCTGTTTCAGTCTGTGGTTCGGTAGGCCGGTAGATTGGAGTCGATCAAACCCGCCCTCATCTGGGGAAGATGAGGGCGGGTTTTTATTGCCGAGCATCAGGCCGCGCGCAGCAGGGGGAGCACTCGGGCTTTGACTTGTTCGGCGGTGAAGGGTTTGCAGATGTAGCCTTGCGCGCCGTTGGCGATAGCGCGCAGGACGAAGGGTTCGCTGCCTTCGGTGGTGATCATCACCACAGGGACGCCTTGCGCGAGGTTCTCCTTGCGCCGCTGTTCGAGGAATTGCAGACCGTCCATGACGGGCATGTTGATGTCGCTCAGAATGAGGGCGAGCGGGTTGGCGTTGCCGCTGTCGCTGCGCAGAGCCTGGAGCGCCTCCTCGCCGTTGGATGCCTGGAGTATCTCGGTGATCTCCAAGCCGGCCTGGTGCAGCGCCCTCTCAATCACCTTTCGCATTACGGCTGAATCGTCAATAATCAAAGCTCGCAAAACCCGTCCTCCCGGTAAGTACAACTGGTCTGTGCTCAGTATCGGCAGGATGGGTGTGGAGCTTGAGAGGCTGCGGAACGTGGAAGGTTGGCAAGGCGACCACGGATTGCACGGATAGCGCGGATAAAAGCAGGATTCCTCGCTTCGCTGTGGAATGACCATGCAGCGTGTTAGCGGCTTCTAACCGGAGCGCGCAACGTTCGGCCATGCAAATGCATGAGACCTGTGCATGGATAGCGGACTCTATGCGGCATATACAGGGTTGCTCTCGCGCACACAGGCGCTGGACACCGCAGCTAACAATTTAGCCAATGCGGGGACAAGCGGTTTTCGCGCGCAGCGGGACTACTTTCGCGGCGTGCTGGCCGGAGGGATCGACCAGGACCTGACGACGGCTTCGCAGGTGGGCCAGGCGGTGAACGGCTTCGGCGTGCTGGGCGGCGACCGGCTGGATTTCTCTCAGGGGCAGATGGAGACGACCGGCAACCCGCTGGACCTTGCCTTACAGGGCTCAGGGTTCTTTGCGATCCAGACAGCGAATGGCATTCGCTACACACGGGATGGCGGGTTTACGCGCTCCCCGGCTGGGGTTTTAGAGACCAGCATGGGCGAGCCTGTGCTGGACGTAAAGATGCAGCCAATCACAATTCCAACCGGAACCATTCACGTGAGCGCGGACGGGACTGTCTCTGTCTCAACTCAGGATGGGAGTGCGATTGCCGGGCAGGTGGGCGTCTTCGACTTTGCAGACGAGACCGCATTGACCGCAGAGGGGACGAACACATTCAACGCGAATGGGACGAAGCCCATCGCCGGAGCAGCCACGGTCCAGCAGGGCGCGCTTGAGAACTCGAATGAGAGCGCAATTCAAGGAACGATGCAGATGGTGCTGGTGGAGCGTCAGGCCGAGATGATGCAGCGCGCGCTGAGGGTCTTCGATAACGACTTTGACAAGGCGGCAACGGAAGACCTGCCGCGCGTGTAATGCATGCAGCGTAGTGGATTTGAGACGGAAAAGGAGCGGAGATGATTCGAGCTTTGTATACGGCAGCAAGCGGGATGAGTGCACAGCAGTCGAACCTGGACACGGTGGCAAACAACCTTGCCAACTCGGGGACTGCGGGTTTCAGGGCGCGCAAGATGCAGTTTGAGGACATGATCTACCAGAATCTGGTGACGCCGGGCGCGGCAGACAGCCAGCAGACGATGTCTGCGGGGTTGCAGATTGGTCTGGGCACCAAGTCGACTTCGAGCGAGATCATTATGACCCAGGGAACGCTGAACCAGACCGGCAATCCTCTGGATATGGCGATTCAGGGCGCGGGATTTTTTCAGGTCTCGAAGCCGGACGGCACGATTGAGTACACACGCGCCGGCAACTTCAGCCGCAGCAATCAGGGAACGATCGTGACCGAGGACGGCGATGCCGTACTGCCCGCGATCACGGTTCCGGCGAATGCAACGTCGGTGACGATCTCGCAATACGGCGTGGTGACGGCGACCATTCCGGGGCAAACCAATCCGGCGCAGCTTGGAACGATTCAGTTGGCGACCTTTCCTAACCCTGCGGGGCTGGAGTCGGTGGGGAGCAATCTCTTCCGGCAGACGGCGGCGTCGGGCAATCCGATTACGGATGCGCCGGGCGGCACGAGCGGCATGGGCACGCTGCAACAGGGATATGTGGAGAACTCGAACGTGGATGTGGTGGGCGAGTTCGTGCAGATGATTCTGGCGCAGCGGGCTTATGAGAGCAACTCAAAGGTGGTGCATGTGGCCGATAACATGTACTCCGAGATCAACAATCTAGTGCAGCAGTAAGAGGCCGTCGATGCGAAAGATTCTGTGGCCGTGGTGGACGATACTCGTGTGGATGGCTGTGTGGATTGCGAGTGTTCTCGTAGTTTCCATTGCGCAGGCCAGTTGTGTTAAGGGGCGTGCGCACGCCGCGAAATCCGAAGACGATACGCAATCGTCGACCGACAAGGCGGGGTTTCATGTGATCTCGATGCACTGGGACCCTGTGTTGCGGCGGCGCTGGGCGTTGGTAGGAGTCTGTGACCATCCGGATTGGCCGGCGGTAGTCATGCCCATGAGCGATCTGAGGGGTGAGTTCAGTACTACACAGAGCCAGGAAGTTCGCCGAGCGGTGCTGCGAGCGGAACCTGTTGTGCGAGCCGGCGATGCAGTGCAGCTATGGAGCAGGCAGGGCGATCTGCGGATTGAAGCGGCTGCGATTGCCGAGCAGAACGGCGGGTTGGGGCAGGTTGTACGTGTGAGGCTGATGCAGAGAAAGACCCTTGGCCAACAGGTGGAAGAAGAGTTTTCAGGTGTTGTACGCGGGCCGCGTGATGTGGAGATGCAACCATGATGGAGTCGATCAATCTGGAACCGGGCACATGGGCGGCTGACAATGAGACAAGGGGATTTGTCCGCCCGATTGGGTATGCTCGGCTGGAGTGCGAAGGCGTGGGGCGGTTTGCGCTGTGGGTTGTGCTCACCCTGTTGCTGCTGCTCGCTGCGACCTCCATGCGAGCAGCGCCGTTCAGGAAGAACAAGAAGGAGCTTTCGGTAAAGCCGAATGTCGCGTCGGAGTCGTTGGCGGCGTATCTGGCACGGGTGCGGGCGGAGAGCTCGAACGTGCAGGCAACGCCGGGATCCATCTGGACAGACACGGGGCGGCTGACGCGGATGAGCACGGATGTGCGGGCGATGCGTCCGCATGACCTGATTTCGGTGGTTGTGATGGAGAACCTGGCAGCTTCACGGGATGGCACGGTGAAAAATTCGCGGTCTTCGAGCGCGAACTCGCAGGTCGCGTCGCTGCTGGGCAATCTCCACGCGGGCAATGCACTTCAGAACCTGGTGAATCAGACTTCGTCTTCGGCATTGAATGCGCAGGGAGCGACGGAGACGAACTCCAGCCTGAGCACGGTCTTTGGCGGGCAGGTGGTGGATGTGCTGCCGAACGGGATGCTGGTGATTGAAGCGGCGCGGCAGGTGGAGTTCAGCCAGCAGACGGAGACGATTGTGCTACGCGGACTGGTGCGGCCCGAGGACATCTCGCAGCAGAATCAGGTGAGTTCGACGGCCATCTCTAGCCTCGAGCTGGAGGTGCGCGGCAAGGGAATTATCTCGGACTACACGCGCAGGCCGAATGTCTTGATCAGGCTATTGCAGCAGTTGTTGATCTTTTAGCGGAGAAGTGATGCGAGCAGGAAATGTATTTCACGAAATGGTGTATCGAATACCGAAGAAGGGACTGGCCTGTCTGCTCTGCGCGGTCGGAATTCTGGCTTCAGCGGTTGCTGGGTTTGCGGCGGATACGACCGCAGTCGCGCCGCGTATGGCGCGCGTGAAAGATGTTTCTTCGATCGAGGGCATTCGTGACAACCAGTTGGTTGGTTACGGAATCGTGGTGGGGCTTGAAGGAACGGGAGACAGCCAGCAGACGACGTTCCCCGCGCAGACGCTGGCCGCCACGCTGTTGCGCATGGGCGTCAGCGTGCCTGCGGCCTCGATTCGCGTGCAGAACCTGGCTGCTGTTTTTGTTGCGGCGACGCTGCCACCGTTTGCCAGGCCGGGCACGAAGATTGACATTACGGTTTCTTCAGCGGGCGATGCGCGGAGCCTCGAAGGCGGGCTGCTGCTGATGACTCCGCTCTATGGCGCAGATGGAAAGATCTATGCGCAGGCGCAGGGGCCGCTGGTCGTCGGCGGCTATTCGGTGGGCATGAACGGCAATGTGAAGCAGGTCAATCAGCCGAACACGGCGCGCGTGCCGTTTGGCGGAATTGTGGAGCGCGGCGTGCCGCTGGAGCTTGAGGGGAGGACGAACTTCTCGCTGTTGCTGAACGACGCGGACTTTCGCAGCGCCGAGGCAATGGCCCAGGCGATTAATCATCAGTTGGGCAGGGAGGCCGCGCGCGCTCTCGACAGCCGCCGGGTAGACCTTACGGTTAAGCCGGGCGAGGACATTCCCGAACTGCTTGCGGAGGTGGAGTCGATCAATGTTCCGGTGTTTCCCAGGGCGAAGGTCGTGGTGAATGAGCGCACGGGGACGGTGGTCATCGGCGGCACGGTGGTGTTGCAGCCGGTCTCGATTCTTCATGGCGGGCTTGAGGTGAATGTGGTGAGCGACTTTGAGGTGTCGCAGCCTTCGCCTTTCTCGTCGGGCGGAACGACGCAGGTAGTGCAGCAGACGAGAATCAGCACGACGGACAAGCCGGTAAACAGGATTGAGCTGAAGCAAGGCGCGACGGTCGATGACCTGGTGCGCAGTTTGCAAACGATTGGCGCAACTGCGCGGGATGTCATCTCCATTTTGCAGGCGATGAAGGCAGCGGGCGCGCTCGAAGCGGAGATTCAGGTGCTATGAGGATTGCTCAGATCGCAAATCGACCCGTGACCAGTGCGGACCAGCAGAAGCAGGCGAAGCTGGCCGATGCTGCCGAGCAGTTCGAGGCCATGATGATGCAGGAGCTGCTGAAGCCGCTTCAGGCAGGCCAGGATGGGTGGGGCGGAGACGCGCAGAACGACGATGCTGGCGCAGATACGATGAGCAGTCTAGGCGCGGAAGCCGTGGCAAAGGCGATTGCGAAGAACGGCGGCCTGGGCATCGCCAAGCAGGTCATCCGGCAGGTAACTCGAGAAAGCCAGCGAACTTAGCGGGAACCGTGAGAGTACTAAAGTTTTCCGATTCTGCGCCGATACTGTGAAGTAGACGGAGGATCGCTATGAGTCACACAGATGGAATCGGCAGCCTGCAGCAGACGACAGGGTCGATTTCGGCGACAAAGCCCACGCAGCAGGCCACGAACGCCGTGGCTAATACGAGGCAGAATGGTGAGTCCGGAGCAGTCCGCACGGACCATGCGGAGCTGAGCAGTACGGGCGAGCTGATCTCGAAGGCGTTGGAGCACTCCGATGTGCGCATGGACAATGTACAGGCATTGCAGCAGGCGATTGCCTCGGGCACCTATCACGTCTCTTCGTCTGACGTTGCAGACAAGTTGATTGAGACTTTGATGAATTGAGAACGCGGGGGCGCTGAGCGGCAACCGGGCGGAGGAATATGGGACTGACTTCATTGATGGACATGGCACAGCAGGCGCTGACTGCCGATCAGAATGCACTGAATGTGACCTCGAATAATGTGGCCAATCAGAACACGCCAGGCTACACGCGCGAGACGGTCACATGGCAGATGAACGATGTGGTGACGTTAAGCGGTGCAAGTTACGACGCCGGAGTGACGTCGTCTGCATCTTCACAGCGCGACCGGGTACTTGAGCAGCGGGTGCAGCAGCAAACGCAGACGCAGGCGCAAAGCTCAGCGCTCGAAGGAGCATTGCAGCAGGTTGAGAACGTATTCGGGCTGAGTTCCACGTCCTCGTTACCCGCCTCGACTGCGCTGGGTACAGCCATGAACTCGTTCTTCAGTTCGCTTTCTGCGCTGACGGCCAACCCCTCGGACACGTCGCTGCGGCAGAGCGTGCTTTCGGCGGCGAATACGCTGGCTTCGACCTTTAGCTCGGCTGCCGACCAGATTTCGCAGATTACCGCGGGGCTGAATCAGCAGGTGAGTGGCATTACCGACCAGGTGAACTCGCTGACCTCGACAATTGCTTCACTGAATCAGAAGATTGGCAGCGCAAGCCCCAACGCTGATGCGGGACTGCTCGAAGACCAGCGGCAGCAGGCGATTGCCAGTCTCTCGCAGTTGATTGGGCTGAATCAGATTGCGACCGAGAGCAACGGCATTACGCTGACGACGAGCAATGGAGCGGTGCTGGTGGATGGCGGCAAATCGTTTGCGCTCGGGACTACGAACGTTGCAGGCGTAACAGACGTTGTTGCCGGAGACACCGGTGCTGACGTGACCGCAGGACTTACGGGCGGTCAACTCGGCGGTGTACTTGCGGCGCGCGACCAGAAGATACCGAGTTATACGGCGTCGCTCGACGACCTGGCTTATGCGGTTGGGACGAAGGTAAACCAGCAGAATGCATTGGGTCTGGATGGCAACGGCAACCCGGGCGGGGCGCTGTTTACGCTGTCTGCGAGCGCGACTGGAGCTGCGGCTGCGATTGCCGTGGCGACGAGCGACCCGAAGGCTGTGGCTGCTGCTGCGGCGGGCGAAGGTTCGTCGGGCAATGGAAACGCCCAGGCGCTGGCCGACGTTTCGGGCGCGGTGATTGTGGGCGGAGAGACAGCAGGGGACTACTATTCCGGGTTGCTCAGCCAGATTGGCAGCGATGCATCGGAGGCCTCGACCGACAACACGACGCAGCAGGCGGCGCTGACGCAGTTGACCACGCAGCGCGACTCGCTTTCGCGCGTGTCGCTGGATGAAGAGGCTGCAAACCTGACGCAGTATCAGCGATCGTATGAAGCGGCGGCGAAGTTGTTCACGATTACCGATTCGCTGATGGCCGATGCGCTGAATATGGGCGTCCAGTCAGCGGTGAGCTAGCGCAGGCTGTCCAGAGATTCAGCAGAGGGGGAAATTTTGAGAGTCGATCCAAATTATGTCAACACGCTGGCTGCGGCCGTGGGCCAGTCGAGCAACGCAGAGAACAAGCTGACGAGCGAGCTTTCGAGCGGGTTGCGCGTTTCAGAGCTTCAGGATGACCCGGTTGCAGCAGCCGAGAGCGCCAGGTTCGCCAGTGCGATTGCGAAGGGCGACACCTACGTGCAGACGGCATCGAGCGAAACGGCGAAGATGCAGGTTGCCGACACGACGCTGGGCGAGGTGGTGACGCAGTTGACGACGGCGCTTTCGCTTGCAGTAAAGGGCAACGACGGGACATTGAATGCGGCTAATCGCGCTTCTGTGGCGCAGCAGTTGACGGGCATTCGGGACCAGGTGCTCTCGCTGGCGAACGCAAGCTATCAGGGCGAGTACCTATTTGGCGGAAGTCAGGGGGCGACACAGCCTTTTACGCTTGACACTTCGACCACGCCTGCCACTGCGACCTACAACGGCGATACGAAGCTGCAATCGATCGAGACGCCGAGCGGGCAGACGATACAGACCAACGTGCCGGGATCTGACCTGTTCGGCGGCGCTACGGGCGCGTTTGCGGCGCTGAACCAGTTGATTGCGGACGTTTCCGGTAGCGCAAGCAGCGCGACGCTGACCGCCGACACGGATGCGCTGAAGGGCGCACTCAGCCAGGTTTCGAGCCAAAGAAGCGTTTTGGACACATCGCTCAGTATGGTGCAGACGACCAGTACGTATTTCCAGACGCAGGTGGTGCAGTTGACTGCGCAGCAGAGCAACCTGGTGGCAGCAGACCCGGCTTCGGTGGCATCGCAGTTGTCGTCTGCTGAGACGCAGCACCAGGCGCTGTTGAGCGTGATGAGCGCGGTGGGGAAGACCGATCTATTTGATTATCTACACTAGACGGAGGGCCAAGGTATCTGACGGTACGCTTTGCAACGTTGCACAATCTAAAGCAAGAATTCAGGGGATGATGAGCGAAGGCCTCGGCGGGGATAGCCGGGGCCTCTTTTTGACCGTCGCGCGCATTGCCACAAAAGCGGAACGAGCGTGAACTTATACTGGTTAGAGGTGCACGTATGCTCGATGGGATCAGGTTTTTGTGGAATGCGACGAAGGGTGAGCGGCTCAGGCCGTGGCGAAGCGCCTATCTGCGGTGGCGGCTGGAGACCTACTCCGGCAAAAAAGCGGAGACGGTGGGGCCGGGGGATTTTTGGGAGTTCTTCTGGAAAGAGAAGAGGCAGTTTTTCCGGTTTCTTCGCTGGACGGGTGAGATGAAGGGGTATGCTGCTTCGGAGAAGCACATGTGAACGAGGACGCAGCAGTTTGGTGGATGATTTGAGACGAGGAGGGGCGATGAGCGAATGGGCAACGTTGAAAGCGGTGGATGGACACGAGTTGGCGGCGTACGTGGCACGTCCGGCGGCCACACCGGTTGGGGCAGTGGTTTTGATTCAGGAGATCTTCGGAGTGAACGCGCATATTCGCGGTGTGGCGGATGGATATGCGAAGGATGGGTTTCTGGTGGTGGCTCCGGCGTTGTTTGACCGCTTCGAGCGCGGGCTGGAGTTGAAGTACGACGGGAACGATTCCAAGCGGGCGTATGAGCTTTATGGACAGCTCAACCCCGAGGTGCAGCTGAAGGACGTTGCCGCGGCGTATGAGCTTGCCAAGCAGGAGACGGGCGACAAGGGGATTGGCGTGGTGGGGTACTGCTATGGCGGGCTGATGAGTTGGATAACGGCGACCCAGGGCGAGAGGCTGAAGATGCAGCCCTCGTGCTGCGTGGCCTACTATCCGGGCGGGATAGGGAAGTATGCAACCGGGGAGCCGAGCTGTCCGGTGATGATTCACATTGGCGCCGAGGACGATCACATCGGGCCAACGCAGGTCGAACCGGTGCGGAAGGCGCATCCTGCCGTGGAAATCTTTGTTTACCCCGGCGCTGGGCACGCCTTCAATCGCCATGCCGACCCGACGAAGTATCGGGCAGAGGCGGCAAAACTGGCACGCGAGCGGACGCTCCGGTTTTTACAGACTCATATTGCGTGAGCAAGACGCAAATGTTTGATTGCTCTGGGAATAATTGGGTTGACCCGTTATTGCCGCCCGTCTGCCGGGGTGCTATCCTAAAGGGAACACTGAGAAGAGTGATTCGACGAGATCAGGAGTAGGAATAGCTGTGCTAGCCCCCGCCAAGAAAACCGACATTATTGCAAAGTTTCGTACGCACGAGTCCGACACCGGAAGTCCGGAGGTGCAGATCGCCATTCTGAGCGAACGCATCGGCGAGTTAACGGAACACTTCAAGGAACACAAGAAGGACCACGGATCGCGCCGCGGACTACTGATGCTTGTCAGCAAGCGTCGGCGTTTGCTCGATTACCTGAAGAAGTGCGACGCTGACCGGTATCGCGAGGTCATCGGAAAACTGGGAATCCGCAAGTAACCCGTACCACTCCGGAGCACCGTTCGTACATGGAAGCACACATGGCCCGTTGTTATTCGGCGGCAAACTTCGCGCAAGGTCTTCAGAGGCCCTGCCGCCGGGGTTGCTGACGATGGCGGGCCACCGGTTTGCCTCCGCGGCTTCGTCCCAGGGTGAACCCATGCCATCAGGAAATTCCAACCAGCGCAGTTTGGCAGCGGCACAATAGCCGCGAAGCCCGACTGCGCTCTTTCGCGCCCGCACAAGGAAGACGCGAGACAAGCTTAGAGACGAAAAAAGAGAAGAGAGACGATATGAAACAGGATGTGACAGTAGAGCTTGCCGGTGGCAGGCAGATTAAGTTTGAGACGGGTCGCGTGGCCAAGCAGGCCTCTGGCGCCGCGCTGGTATCGAGCGGCGATAACGTGGTGTTGTCAACAGCCGTAGCTTCGCCAGAGCCGAAGGAGGGCATCGACTTCTTTCCGCTGACAGTGGAATACCGCGAGTTCACCTACGCGGGAGGCAGGATTCCCGGCGGCTTCATCAAGCGCGAAGGCCGGCCAAGCGAGAAAGAGATTCTGACCAGCCGCCAGATCGACCGCCCCATCCGTCCGTTGTTTCCGGAGGCGTTCCGGAACGAGACACAGGTGGTTGCGTTTGTGTACTCGGCCGACAAGGAAAATGACCCCGATGTGCTGGGCATCAACGGCGCAAGCTGTGCGCTGGCACTAAGCGATATTCCCTTCCACGGACCGGTGGGCGCGGTGCGGATTGGCTTGGTGGACGACCAGTTCATCGTGAACCCGACCTATGCCGAGCGGGCGAAGAGCAAGGTGAACATCATGGTCGTCGGCACGAAGGACGGCATCGTGATGATCGAGTCGGGCGCAAACGAGGTTGCCGAAGAGCGCGTGGTCGATGCGATCGAATTTGCGCATGGTGAGATCAAGAAGATTTGTGCGGCGATTGAGGATTTGGTGAAGCGCGCGGGCAAGACGAAGCGCGCGGTGGTTGCCCCAGAGATTGACCAGGCTTATATGGACGGCCTGAAGGCGAAGATCGGCGACAGGCTGAAGGACGCGCTGGACACGAAGAAGCATCCCAAGTTTGAGAGCTACGCCAAGGTCAAGGAGATCAAGGACGAGCTGAAGAAGGAGCTGCCCGAGGGCGACGCGGACGCGGCAAAGAAGCTCGGCAAATACTACGAGCTGTTGCGTGAGAACATCTTCCGTGAGCAGGTGCTCAATGAACGGATTCGCCCGGACCATCGCGCGTTCGATGAGGTCCGTGCGATCTCGATCGAAGTCGGTGTGCTGCCCCGTGTGCATGGCTCGGCGCTGTTTACGCGCGGTGAGACGCAGGCGCTGGTCTCGGCCACGCTGGGCACGACCGACGACGCGCAGCGGCTCGAAAGCTATGAGGGCGAGCAAAAGCGGCGGTTCATGCTGCACTACAACTTCCCACCGTTCTCGGTGGGCGAGGTGGGCAGGATGACCGGAGTGGGACGGCGCGAGATTGGACACGGCGCGCTGGCGTCGCGGGCGATTGAGGCAGTGCTGCCGGATGAGAGCGAGTCGCCCTATACACTGCGCGTGGTCTCGGACATTCTGGAGTCGAACGGATCGTCGTCGATGGCGACCGTATGCGGCGCGTCGCTTTCGCTGATGCAGGCTGGTATCCCGATCAAGGGATCGGTGGCAGGCGTGGCGATGGGCCTGGTGAAGGAAGGCGACAAGTACGCCGTTCTGACCGACATCGCGGGCGCTGAAGACCACTATGGCGACATGGACTTCAAGGTGGCCGGAACGCGCAACGGCATTACGGCGCTCCAGATGGACATCAAGATCATGGGGATCACGCCGCAGATTATGCGCGAGGCGCTGGAGCAGGCACGTCGCGGCAGGCTCTTCCTGCTGGACAAGATGGATGCGGTCATCGCAGGCGCGAGCCAGGAGAAGTCGAAGTTCGCTCCGCGTATCCACACATTGCAGATTCCGACGGACAAAATTCGCGATCTCATCGGCCCGGGTGGTAAGGTGATTCGCGGCATCATCGACGCGACTGGGGTGAAGATCGATGTGGATGATACGGGCCGGGTCAACGTGGCTTCGAGCGATGCCGAAGGGCTTGCGCGCGCAATCCAGATGATCTCCGACATTACCGCTGTGCCTGAGGTTGGCAAGACGTACCTGGGCAAGGTGGTGCGGTTGGCTGAGTTCGGCGCGTTTGTCGAGATATTCCCCGGAACTGACGGGCTGCTGCACGTCTCCGAGATTGCGGAGCATCGCGTCAAGGAGGTCAAAGATGAGTTGCGAGAGGGCGACCAGATTCTGGTGAAGGTGCTGGCGATTGAAGGCAACCGCATCAAACTGTCGCGCAAGGCTGTGCTGCGCGAACAGCGTGCGAAGCTGGGCCTGCCTGAAGTTGGCCAGACCGCTCCGAACGGAAACGGTGCGGATGCTCCCCAGGCGCATGGCGGAAATGCTGCGATTGTCGATGACATCGACGCGGAAGATGGAGAGGACTTCGACGAAGAAGGTGATGAGTCGGAAGACGAGCCGAACTTCAACCGGGCGGAGGCCCCTGCGGCGGTTGGCGGCCAGGGACAAAATCGTCCCGCAGGCCAGCGGCGCGGAGGACGGCGCCGCCGGGGTGGTCGCAAACCGGGCGGGCCGCAGGGTGGCGGCAACCGGTAAGCTGTTTTGTACCGAAGCATGAAAGACCGCGCACATGCGCGGTCTTTCTGTTCTCAGGATGGTTCCGCGTGCGTGCCGTGATACTTTCCCATCGTCGAATTGCAAGGTACACTGCGAGGGATGGCAGCTTCGATGTACATTGTGGTGGAAGGTGAGGACCCCGGGTTCGACATCTTTGTGAATGGGCGTTCGCTGGCACGGCACGAGGATGCGCTAGAGCGTCTGGCTCTTCGAATGGGAGTCAAGCCGCTGATTGAATTTTTCTCGGCAGACGAGAACTCGATGTCGCTGCTGATTGAAGAGGGCGCGGGCGACCGCGACCTGATCCGCCGGTTGCCTCCGCCCCAATGGTACCCAGCCAGCGACGGACTGAAGACGGTACGGACGCTGGTGGCGGTGCTACAGGACGAGCCGCAGCAGTTGGGGACTGAGGGCGAGCAGGTCGTCTCGGAATTGCTGGAATACGTTGTCGTGCTGGAGAAGGCGCAGGCGAGAAATCTGCGATGGCATCTGGCGGTCAGTTGGCGCTGAGGCAGCCTGCTTGATCGAGTTCAGGCGAGATATTCCTTAAGCCACGGGTCGGTGCTGTGGATAAGCTCCTCCGTTGTGCCGTCGAAGATGATTCTGCCTTCGTTGAGTACCAGGAACTTTGTGCTGTCGTCCACGCCGCCGTTGGCAATGGGCTCTATCTGCCCGGTCTGCTGATTGAAATGGTTGCGCGCAAGCAGAAAGGCATCCTGCAGGCGGTGCGTAATCATCAGCGAGGTGGTGTGGCTGACGTCGCGCTGCTTGACCACAAGCTCGATGATGGTGGTCGAGGTGATGGGGTCGAGTCCGCCGGTGGGCGAGTCGTAAAGAATCAGGTCGGGATTGGAGACGATGGCCCGCGCAATCGAGACACGGCGGCGCATTCCACCGGAGATCTCTGCGGGAAACTTGTCGATGGCCTGCTCCAACTCGACAAACTTCAGCGCCTCAACGACGCGCGCATGGGCTTCGGCCTCGGGTACATGCTCTTCGTGCAGGCGATAGGCCACGTTGTCTTCGACAGAGAGCGAGTCGAAGAGCGCCGATTCCTGAAAGACCATGCCGATGCGTGCACGCAGCGTGAACAGATCTGCCTCGCGCATCGTGCTCACTTCTTTGCCGAAGACGCGGATAGAGCCGGAGTCGGGCCGAAGGAGGCCATTGGTAAGCTTCATCAAAACCGACTTGCCGCCGCCGGCAGGGCCCAGGATAATGCGCGTCTCGCCGCGCTCGACGGAAAAGGAGACATCTTCGAGGACAGGCTTTTCATCGAACGCGATGGAGACATTCTCGAAGACGACGACCGGTCCCGTTGTGGGAGCGGTGTTTGGCGTCATGGCAGCGATAGCTATTTCTGAGGGCATAGGCGGGCTACCTGCCGAATATCCCGATCATCGCGCGGCTGACGATGAAGTCCACGATAATGATGAAGACCGACGCGACGACGACGGCCTGTGTGGTGGCCTTGCCGACGCCCTGTGTGCCGCCCTTGGTCTTCATGCCGAAGTAGCAGCCGACGGTGGCGATGATGAAGCCGGAGAAGAGCGGCTTGGTGAGTCCCTGCACAATGTCGCCATAGACGAGGGCGCGGTAGGAGTTGTGGAAATACGTCGATGCATTCAAGCCGAGCAGGGCCACGGCCACGAGAGCGCCGCCTGCAATCCCAACTGCATCCGCAACGATGGTGAGGAAGAACAGCATGAAGACCGAAGCATAGAGGCGGGGCGTGACCAGCTTGCGCACCGGGTCGGTTCCCAGGGCGCGCATGGCGTCGAGCTGCTCGGTAACTTTCATCGAGCCGATCTCAGAGGCCATGCCGGAGGCGTTGCGCCCGGAGACCATCAGGCCGGTGAGCACAGGGCCAAGCTCCTTCACCATGGAGAGTGCAACCAGGTTGCCTGTAAGGCTGACGGAGCCGAACTCCTGCAACGAGGTGGCGGATTGGAGTGCAAGCACGCAGCCCGTGAAGAACCCGGTAAGCACGACGATGGGCATGGAGCCGACACCGATCGAGTCCATCTGGGTGAAGATGTCGGCCCAGTATCGCGGCCCCGAGAAGATGTTGATGACAGCGTGCCAGGACAGGAGAGCATAGTCCTGAATGGCCGCAATCTTTTCCTTGGCGTAGACCTCTGGAGAGACGAAGGGCATGGGTATCAGGCTCACTTTATCAGATGCGGCAGCCGGGGCGAAGGCTGAGCAAAGTTTAGGGAATGATTACAGTTAGCTGGAGATGCGGAGGCACCCGCCGGAATGAGAAGATAGATAGGATGACGCGAACGATGACAGCGGCGGTCCTGTATGGTAAAGAGGACCTGCGACTGGAGCAGGTGGAGGTGCCGCGCCCAGCGGAGGGTGAGCTTCTGGTCCGTGTGGAGGCGGCGCTGACCTGCGGCACCGACCTGAAGGTTTACCGCCGGGGCTACCATGCCATGATGCTGACACCTCCGATCCCGTTTGGGCATGAGCTGGCGGGTGTGGTGGCAGAGGTCGGGGCCGGTGTTACCTCGTTTCGTGAGGGAGACCGGGTCGTGGCGCTGAACTCCGCGCCGTGCGATGCCTGCTTCTTCTGCCTGCATGGGCAGCAGAACCTTTGTGAAGATTTGCTGTTCAACAACGGCAGCTATGCTGAATTTATTCGCATTCCCGCAAGGATTGTTGAGAAGAACACGCTGCTGATCCCTGACGGTGTCCCGTTTGAACATGCCGCCCTGACGGAGCCGCTGGCCTGCGTGGTTCGCGGGCTGGAGGAGACTAGCTCGAAGGCAGGGGACACGATGGTTGTCATCGGAGCGGGACCGATTGGGTTGATGTTCATGCATGTGGCCGAGCTTGCCGGAGCGAACGTGATCGGGGTCGTCAAGCGCGAAGACCAGATCGCTGCGGCGAAGCTGTTTGGTGCGACCGAGGTCGTACAGATTGGCGCAGTGGAGGATGTGGTTGCCGCGACACGTGCCTTGACGCCGGGAGGCCGTGGTGCGGATATCGTGATTGAAGCCGTGGCGACGCCCACAACATGGGAGTGGGCAGTCGATATGGTTCGCAAGGGAGGAGTCGTGAACTTCTTCGGCGGTCCGCCCAGCGGGACAAAAGTGACGCTCGATACGAACCGCCTGCACTATGGGGACATCACGCTGAAGGCCAGCTTTCATCACACGCCGGCGACCTGCCGCACTGCTTTTGGACTAGTGACGAGCGGGCGCTTCAAATGCGCCGAATACATTACGGGAAGAGTTGGGCTGGAAGAAGTCCCTGCCGTGTTTGCGCGCATGATGACGAGGAATGGCGGATCGCGCGAGATCAAGACTGCGGTGTTTCCGGGCGGGGTGCCTCGATGAGCGACACGAGTGTGGCACAACATACGCTTCTGGGCGCGCCGACGGAGTATCTGACTCCGCTTGAACGGACGTCGCTTGCGGAGGCGCAGGCGTGGTGCCGCGATCTGGCGTCGTCGCACTATGAGAACTTTCACGTGGCGACATTTTTTCTGCCCCGCAAAGTACGACCTCACTTTGAGAGCGTCTATGCCTACTGCCGCGTGGCCGACGATCTGGGCGACGAGGTTGCCGATCCGTCCGTTGCCATGCGCCTGCTCGATGAGTGGGGCTCAATGCTGGATGAATGCTACGATACGCCGGAGCGGTCGATGCATCCAGTGTTCGTTGCCCTGCATCAGACGCTACGGCAGTGCGAGCTTCCGCGTCAGATGTTTCACGACCTGCTCCACGCCTTTCGCATGGACCAGGTGAAGACGGAGTACAATACCTGGGAAGAACTGCTGGAGTACTCGCACTATTCGGCCAATCCTGTAGGGCGTCTTGTGCTCTGGATATGCGGCTACCGGGATGAGGCGCGTGCGCTGCTCTCCGACAAGGTCTGCACGGCGCTGCAACTGGCGAATTTCTGGCAGGACGTTGTGGAAGATGCAGAGCGCGGGCGGCGCTATCTTCCCGCTGAATCGATCGCGGCCTTTGGCGTGGATGAAGGACAGATACTGGGCCGGGTCTTTACGCCGGAGTTCGCGGCCATGGTCGAAGACCTCGTGGTGCGCACGCGAGCCATGCTACAGGAAGGAAGCGCGATTACCTGGCAGGTGGACCGGGAGCTGCAGGTGACGCTGGACCTGTTCTCCAAGGGCGGCGGAGCCATTCTGGACGGTATTGCGGCGCAAAACTTTGATGTGCTGCGCGGAAGGCCGGTCGTCTCGAAGACGAAGAAACTCAGTCTACTGGCGGCCGCGCTTGTGGGCAGAATGCGAGTGGGGAAAGCACGTTGACCGTCACCGCAGCTTATTCTGTTTGCCGCACTATCGCTAAGCGGGAGGCAAAGAACTTCTACTACGCCTTTCGCGTGCTGCCGAAGCGCAAGAGCGATGCGATGTGCGCGGTCTATGCGTTCATGCGCCGCGCCGACGATATTGCCGACGATGAATCCATGACGATCGACGAGCGCAGGGAAGTGATGCGGCGGTGGCTGGAGGACTGGCGGGCCGCACGGCAGAGCGGGGCCTCCAGCGATCCTGTATTCATCGCACTCAACGATACGCAGAAGGCGTTTGGGATTCCCGATAAGCTGCTCGAAGATCTGGTGAAGGGGACCACCATGGACCTGGAGCCTTCTTTTGCTCCTGAAGGTGGGGTCCAGACCTACGCCAACTTCGACGAGCTGTATCGCTACTGCTATCTTGTGGCCTCGGTGGTGGGGTTGGTATGCATCCGGATCTTCGGCTATAGCGATGCGCGAGCGGAGAGGTTTGCCGAAGAGACCGGCATCGCATTTCAGCTCACCAACATTCTCCGCGACGTGAAGGAGGATGTGGAGCGCGGTCGCATCTATCTGCCGCTGGACATGATCGCTCAGCATGGGGTGAGTGTGGAGCGTGTTCGGGAGCTTGCCGCCGGAGCGACGCTTGAAGCGAATGAGCGCGAGATGCTGGGCGCGCTGGCCGCGAAGGCACAGGACTATTATGTTTCGGCGAATGAACTGCTGCCCTTGATCGACGCCGATAGCCGCGCGGCGCTCTGGGTGCTGGTCATGATTTACTACGACCTGCTTACCAGGATTCGCGCGCGCAAGTACGACGTATTTTCGTCGCGAGTGCGTGTGCCGACGGCGGGCAAGCTCGTGCTTCTGGCGCGCGGGGCGCTGATGGCGTTACGGAACAGGCGGCAAGCATGACCTCCGCAGAGCATTCAGACGTTGTTGTGGCAGGGGCAGGGGCATCTGGCCTTGCCGCTGCTGTTGCTCTCGCTGAAGCCGGCGCCAAGGTCATTCTGCTGGAACGCCGTCCTTATATCGGCGGGCGAGCTTACTCCTACGATCACCCCGCGCTCGAAGAGACTGTCGATTCGCAGCATGTCGTCCTTGGCTGCTGTACGAACATCCTCGATCTCTGCCAGCGGGCGGGCATGGTGGACGCAATTCGGTGGTATGACGAGCTGACGTTTCTGGAGCCGAACGGGCGGCGTAGCCTGATGCGTTCCGGACGCCTGCCGGCACCTGCTCATCAGGCGATGAGTTTTCTGCGCGCTCCGATGCTGAACATGCGCGATAAAGCAGCGATTGCCAGGGGGATGGCGCATTTTCTACGCGGCTATCCGACGACCGATGACGAGAGCTTTGCGGTCTGGTTGAAGCAGACCGGCCAGACCGAGCGCGCGATTCGTCACTTCTGGGAGCCGGTGGTCGTCGGCGCTCTGAACGACGGATTCGAGCGTTGTTCGGTGAAGTATGCGGGGAAGGTCTTTCACGAATCATTTCTACGCTCGTCTGAGGCGGGGTTGCTTGGAATTCCCGCCGCCCCGCTCAGTGATTTTTTTGCGCCCATTGCGCAGATGGCGGAGCGCCTTGGTGTGAGGGTGAAGTTAAAGACAGGTGTGGAGCGCATCGAGCAGGGAACCGACGGCCGATGGAGTATCTTCTCCGGTGGGGAGCGGTTCACGGCAGGTTCCGTAGTGCTGGCCACCGACTTCAAGCAGACACGCGCGCTGCTCGCCCGTTTGCCGAATCACACGGCAGAAGCGGAGGCTTTGTCCAACAGCTTTGACCGCTTCATTGCCGCACCTATCACAACGATTCATCTCTGGTACGACCGCGACGTGACGGATCTGGATCATGCTGTTCTGCTGGACACACGCATCCAGTGGATGTTTGGCAAATCGCGCATTCGCCGCTGGCCTGCTGCGCGCGGGAGCTACCTTGAGCTGGTCATCAGCGCATCTTGGCCCGAGTTGGAGATGGGCCGCGAGGAGATTCTTGCTTCTGCGTTGCGTGAGACTGAATTGTTTTTCCCCGCGATCAGACACGCAACGCTAATGAAGAGCGGCGTGTTGAAGGAAGCGCGTGCGACGTTTTCTGTCACTCCGGGCCTGGACCGTTTTCGCCCCGAGCAAACGACTGCATGGCCGGGTGTCTACCTCGCAGGCGATTGGACCAGAACCGAGTGGCCCTCGACGATGGAGGGCGCGGTCCGCAGCGGGAGACTTGCGGCGGGCGCAGTCGTAAACGATCCCCGGCGATTTATGGCGAAGGAGACACCTGCCAGTGGCATGATGCGCTGGCTGAGCCGCGCCTTCAGATAGCACCCGTCCGCAGCCCGCCTTAGACGGAGAGCAGGCCGAAAAAGTTTACACGGCCCGCAACTAAGGCGAAGGCCGCGTGTTCTACCCGATGATTGAACGACCGAACCGTCGTCGAGAGAGTCGCGGAAGCTCATCATGCTATAGCTGTGGCCGGAGGCTAACCGTGCCAGTACGCAGACTTAATGCGCCAGTGCCCTCGCTGTGTCTTGTGTCGCCAGACGGACTGAGAACTGCGGGTCTCGGACTACTGGCCTGTTGTCTTTTCTACGTTGCCGGTTGCGGTGGATCTGGCGGTTCGGGCTCCGGCAGCTCCAACCCGCAGGTCACAATCAGCGGCGCGAGCCAAGCCAGGATCGGCAGCACAACTCAATTTGCCGCAACTATTACCGGTACAACGGATACCGGCGTGCTCTGGCAGGTGAATGGCGTCACGGGTGGAGCCTCCGCAACAGGATCAATCTCCACGACGGGTCTGTACACTCCGCCGTCGAGCATTCCTTCGCCGAACACGGTGACCATCTCGGCGATCACACTGGCTGCACCGGCGGCGACAGCCTCTTTGACCGAGACGATTCTCAACCCGCTGCCGGTCGTCAGCGCGGCAACTGCATTGCCGCTCGGCACCAACTACGTCATCGATGCCACCGGCACAGGCTTTGTGTCCGGATCGCAGCTTCAGGTTGCTGGCGCTAATGTCACGACGACGTTCGTCTCAGCCATCGAGTTGAGCGGAGCCGTTACGGTCCCTTCCGGTGTCTCCAGTGTTGCCGTGGCGGTGACGAATCCGAATCCCGGCGGCACCACTTCATCCGTTGTGAATGCGGCGGTGCAGCCGCCGAAAGCGACCCTGACCGCCGCGGCAAGGCTGCTCGATCAGGCTACTTTTGGGCCTACTCTGGCCGACATTGAGCATGTGCAGAGCGTGGGGCTCGACGCTTACATCACGGAGCAGTTCAATGTTCAGACGACGAAGCTTCCCGATATCCCCGCCAATCCTCTGCCTACGGTTTGCCTTAGCGCGAATAACGCGGCGGTCTGCGCGGAGTCGGAGTGGTGGCAGGTGGCAGTGACCGCTCCCGACCAGCTTCGCCAGCGAGTGGCTCTGGCTCTGAGCGAGATATTCGTGATCTCAACCGACACCGATAGCGGGCAGGCGATTACACCCTATCACAACATGCTCGCCAACGATGCGTTCACAAACTACGCGACGATTATGAAGGACGTAACGCTGTCACCGGGGATGGGCGTTTATCTCAATATGGTGAACAGTGCCAAACCTTCCAATCCATCGCAGATTGCCAACGAGAACTATGCGCGCGAGCTGATGCAGCTCTTCAGCACAGGGTTGGCGTTGCTTAATCAGGATGGCACTCTGCTACCTGATCCGAGCGGCAATCCGCAGCCTGTGTATACGCAGGCGCAGGTGCAGGCATTTGCGCGTGCGTATACGGGGTGGACCTTCGCTAACGCATCCGGTGGCACGGTGACGAAGTTCCCCAACAGCGTCTACTACTTCGCGCCCATGGCCCCGTATGAAAACGCGCACGACACGACAGCCAAGACGTTGTTGAATGGAACCACGCTGCCCGCAGGTCAGTCGGCAGAGCAGGACCTGGATGGTGCGCTCTCCAACATCTTCAATCATCCGAATGTTGCTCCATTTGTCTGTCGCCAGTTAATTCAGCACCTCGTTGCCAGCAATCCCAGTCCTGCGTATGTGGGCCGCGTGGCCGCAGTCTTCAACGACAACGGCAGCGGAGTACGCGGAGACATGAAGGCCGTGATTCGCGCCATCCTCGAAGACCCGGATGCACGCGCGGGCGACACCAGTCCGAACTTCGACGGCGGCCATCTGCGCGAGCCGATGCTTTGGATTACTGACCTGGTGCGTGGCCTGGGGACGGTCAACACCGATTCCAACAGTTCGTACTTTTCGCTGTCGAATTATTCGAATACTTTGGGAGAGCGCCCCTACCGTTCGCCCAGCGTCTTCAACTTCTTTCCGCCGAGCTACGTCATTCCCGGAACAACTGCAAATGCTCCTGAATTTGGATTGGAGAATACCGCTTCGGCAATTCTGCGTCTTTCGCTTGCAGATTCCTTCGTTGCGAACAAGATCAGCGGCTTCAAGACGGACCTGAGTGCAACCAGCCCGCTAGGCAAGCTGGCAAGCAGCCCCGGGAACCTTGTGGACACGCTGGGGATGATCTTTCTGCACGGGCAGATGTCTTCTCAGATGCGGACAGCAATCGTGAATGAAGTTTCCACGTTGACTGATCCGGCGCAACGGGTGCGCGTAGCAACGTACCTGGTGGTTACATCTTCGATCTACAAAGTTGAACATTAGCGGCAAAGACGGGGGTAGGTATGGCCGTGAATCGTCGAAGTTTTATTCGATATGCATCGCTGGCGGCTGCGGGCAATGCGTTTGGGTTGCGGCCGTTTGGCGCGCTAAATGCTCTGGCGCAGAGCGCGACTGATTACAAGGCCCTGGTCTGCGTATTTCTCTATGGCGGCAATGATGCCAACAACACGTTGATTCCTTTCGACACGGCAGGCTATGCAAACTACGCCGCCATTCGAGGGCCGCTTGTGCTGCCGCAGAATACGCTGCTGCCGTTGACTCCTCTGCCCAACTTCGCGCTCAATCCAAACCTGCCCGATGTGCAGTCCCTGTTCAATAGCGGCACGGTGGCGATTGTAGCCAATGTAGGCACGCTGGTAGAGCCGACAACGCGCGCGCAGTATCTTGCCGGACAGACCGTGCCCATCAACCTGTTCTCTCATGCCGACCAGCAGCTTGAGTGGCAGAACGCGGCCCAGAGTTCAGCGACACCAACCGGTTGGGCCGGACGCATTGCCGATACCCTCTCTGCCAACTACAACGCGAACGCGTCAATCCCAATGATTACGTCCGTTGCCGGCGATACGCTGTTCTGCAATGGTGTGGACACGACGCCTGTGTCGGTCAGCCCGGGAAATCTGGGTGGAGCGAGTTGCTCCGAGGGCGCAGCCTGCGCTTCGCGCCTGGAGACGGCGCAGGCATTGCTCAGCTTCAGCTCTGGTCTCACGCTAGTGCAGGCGGACAACAACATCACGTCAAATGCATACAGCTATGCGAAGACACTGATGGATGCGGTGCAGTCGATTGCGCCGCTCCAAACCATATTCCCCTCGAATAACGGGCTCGCAGCGCAGTTTAAGCAGATCGCGCAAATCATTCAGGTGCGATCTGCACTCGGAGTGCAGCGCCAGATATTCTTCGCCGGTCTCGGCAACTTCGACACGCACGCCGGACAGGTAACGCTGCAAGGCAAGCTGCTCGCTCAGGTCAGCCCCGCGCTCGCTGCGTTCTATCAAGCGACGCAAGAGTTGAATGTTGCAAGCAACGTCACGACATTCACCATGTCGGATTTCAGCCGCGCCTTCCAGCCGAACTCTCTGCTGGGTAGCGATCACGCCTGGGGCAGCCACCACTTCGTGATGGGCGGCGCGGTCAAGGGCGGGAAGATGTACGGTACTTTCCCAACAATCGCGCTGGGCGGTCCTGACGACTCCGGATCCAACGGACGCTGGGTGCCCTCTACCGGAGCGGTCCAATACGCGGCGACGCTGGCGCAGTGGTTCGGCGTCAGCACGGCACAGCTACCGCTCGTCTTCCCGACGATTGCGAATTTCCCGACGAACAATTTGGGGTTCGTATAACCGGCTACTTGGCCAGCAGCACAACGCCGATGCAGACGAACAGCACCGCAAGCCAGCGTCGGCGGTCCACATTTTCCTTCAGGAACATCTTTGCGGCGACAGCGTTGCCGACATAGGTCAGCGAAGCGGTAGCAGGTGCGGCGAGCGAGAGATCGACGACGCTCAACGTGAACAGCAGCGCGAAGAAGTTGAGCGCCATGCAGGATGCTCCAACCAGAAAGAGCGGGCTGGAGAGGACTGCGCGGATGGGTCCGAAGTATCCCCTGAGGCCGATGCCTGTGCGGAGATGGTCGAGGTCGCCCAGGCGGCGCATGGCCGCGGCAATCAGGACTTCGCCAGTAATGGCGAGCGCGGCGACGCCGAGGATGCAGTTCCACGTACGCAGAAGGTGATTGGTGTGCATCAGCGCCCAGCCCCCGAGTCCATCACGTCGAGTTCGTGGTGCACGGGCTCATGGTCGGTGCGTGAGGGTCCGCCTGCGACGAAGCCCACGGCGCATACGATGAGCAGGATGCCGGCCCAGCGATAAATGGAAAGATGCTCGTGCAGCCAGAAGCGGCTGAGCAGCGCAACGACTACATAACCGAAGGCAGTCGCGGGCATCACGAACGTGAGGTCGGCCCAACTGAGAGCTGTCATGTAGCTCGCAAAAAATCCAATGAGCAGAACGATGCCTGCGATGATGTAAGGATTGGCAAGCGCGTGAAAGAGCAGGCCGAGATGGTGCAGGTCGACTGGGCCAACCTGGCTCATGCCATGCGAGAGCAATGTATCACCCACCGATGCGGTCAGCATGACGGCGACAAGAATAGCGTATTGAGAGGGCTCGAGTTTGTGCTTCATGGCCGCGGAAATTTCTCAATGAAACGAAAGCGGCCAGCATGATGCGACATGCTGACCGCTTCGGGCTGGGTGTGCCTTATGCACCCACAGTAGATTCCTGCCGCTTGAGCGCGTTCTCCTCCGCCTTGGCGCGCGCGGCCTTGTTGCGCTGCGCACGGAGCTTCATGAAGCTCTTCGCCTCAACGTAAAGGCGCGGGATGTCGCGATTGACGATGGCCTTCCAGACGACCCTGAACGCCGCCTTCGGGCGGAAGTAGTATTCGTCGTAGAACTTGTGCACCATCTCCATAACGTACTCGGTGGGCAGGCCGGGGTACTCGATGTGCGCCATCTGATGTCCGCCGCCGTCTTCCATCTTCTCGTTGGTGATGAAGCCGCCCTTCTTTGCGAAGTCGTAGAACTCCGTGCCCGGGTAGGCGTGGGCCACCGAGACCTGGATCGTCTCGCAGTCCAGCGACTTGGCGAAGTTGATCGTGTTGCGGATCGACTCCTTCGTCTCGCCCGGCAGGCCGAGGATGAAGTCAGCGTGGATCACGAGCCCGAGATCGTGGCAGTCCTTGACGAAGTCGCGTGCGCGCTCGACGGTCGCACCCTTCTTGATGTTCTTGAGTATCTGCGGGTCGCCGGATTCGAAGCCGACGATGAGCAGACGGCATCCCGCGTCCTTCATGGCCTTCAGGGTATCGCGGTCGGTGGTAACGCGCGACGTGCAGGACCATGTGATGCCGAGAGGTTTTAACTTCTCGCACAGTTCAATGGTGCGCGCCTTCTGGATGTTGAACGTATCGTCGTCGAAGAAGAACTCTTTGACGTAGGGAAAGTTCTGCTTGGCCCATGCCATCTCGGCCGCCACGTCGTCAGTGGAGCGTTTGCGCCATGCGTGGCCCGAGAGCGTCTGCGGCCACAGGCAGAACGTGCACTGTGCCGGGCAGCCGCGCGTCGAGTAAAGCGAAATGTACGGATGCAGCAGGAACGGCACGTTGTATTTGGTGACGTCCATGTCGCGCGCATAAATCTTTGTCGCCCATGGCATCGCATCCAGGTCTTCCACCTGCGGGCGGTCGGGGTTGTGCTGGATAACGCCGTTCGCATCTTTATAGCTAATGCCGAGAATCTCGTTCAGAGGCTTGCCGTTGGCATACTCGACGACCGAGAAGTCAAACTCACGCCGGCAGACAAAGTCGATAACCTCGCACTCGTTGAGCGCGCGATCGGGATCGGTCGTGACCGGCGGTCCAACGAACGCAATCTTGATGGACGGATTTGCGTTTTTGATGGCTCGCGCCAGAGCGTGATCGCCGCTCCAGCCAACGGTCGAGGTAAAGAGCACGAGGAAGTCGTAACCCTTGGCGATCTCGATGGTCTCATCGGCGGAGATATGGTGTGGGGGCGCGTCCAGCAGGCGCGAGCCTTCAAGCATTCCAGCAGGATAGGCCAGCCAGACCGGGTACCAGTAGGACTCAATCTCGCGCGTTGCGGGCCAGCGGGAACTGGCGCCGCCGTCAAAGTTCTCAAACGAAGGCGGGTTAAGGAACAGTGTTTTCAGGGGCATGATATAGGTTCAATTTTATCATTCAGAGGTGCTTGCCCGGTGGCTTTTCTGCGGGTTCCGCTCATGGTTCGGCGTCGTCCAGGCGCCTGCCATCCCCTGTGGAAACAGGGGCCTTTGTGGGAAACGGGATCAGCTTCGCGTGTTCAGCCAATGCGAGACCAAGACTAATCCGAGGCGGGGACGCTGGCTTGCGCCGCGGCGACCGACTTCAGCCACGTCTCCAGTTCGCCCGTCTGGCGCATCAGGTTGATCTCTGCCTGGCGCATCTGGAACTTCGCATCCAGCACCGCAAGAAACTTCTCCCGTTCCGCAATCCGCGAAAGCTCCGCGTCCTTCGGAGTCATCTGCGGCCCATTGGGATTTCCTGTGCCCGACTTCAACTGCACCAGCATGGCATCCAGTTGCTGCTGTGCAAGCTGCTGATCCAGCGTTGCCACCTCGGCCTGTGCGGCTAGTTCAGCCGTCGTGTGCTCCAGCTTTTTGCGCCCCTCCAGAAACTGGTCACGTGCTTCATCGGCTTCGTACTGGGCCCGCACGGCGTCGGCGGCAGACTCGCGCGCCTTCGCCCGCCGCGCCGCATCGAAGATGGGCAACTGAATCTCAACTCCGATCCCGGCGTTGTTGTGCTGAAAGTTTTTATAGTACAGGTCGTAGTTGTTGTACTTCGTATAGCGGTTGTACTGGGCCGCGAAGAATATCTGCGGCCGCCACAGGTAACGCGCATCGCCAAAGGCAATCAGGCTCTTGGCATGGGCCGTGGCATAGGCCGCATCGACCGCCGGGCTGGTCGAGGAAGCTTGGGCAGAGGTGGGATCAACCGGTGCGGCAATCACCGGAATGCTGCTACCCACAATGCTCAATCCTCGCGCGGGAAGCCCGGTCAGGTGGGCCAAATGCTCCAGGTCGGTCTCTGCATCGTCGCCTGCGTGCAGCTTCGCCAGCCTGATGCGTGCCGCGGTCAGTCGCGCCATGGTCAGCCCAATGGCCGTGTCCTGACCCGCATCCAGCCGCTCCTGCACGATCTCCACCAGGTGCTTCGCATACCCGGACTGATCATCGAGAGCCGCTTCGCGCGCCGTGTCGCGGTCCAGCGCAATGTATGTAATCGCGGTGTCTTCAGCCACTGCTTCACGCGCATCCTTCAAGGCGAGATTCGCCGCATCGAGCGCTGCGCGTGCCGCACGTACGTAGTCCCGTTGCGAAAAATTGAAGAGCAGAGACTGCGACGTAAAGTTGAAGATGGAAGGTTGACCGACAGGAAAACCGTAGGAGTAGCCCAGTCCTGAGCCGCCCACCAGCGAAGGGATATAAACATCCTTCGAGCCTTGAAGCGCGGCCTGAGCCTTGGCTGCGGCTGCTTCGGCGGCCAGAACTTTAGGATTGTTCTTTAGGGCCAGATCGATGGCTGTCGTAAAGGAGATCTGCGCCACGGCAGGTGCAGCCGCAAGTGTCCACGCGCCGCACGCAATCAGAGAGAGCAGCACGGCTCGGGAAAAGGGTCCACGAAGGCGGCCGGCGAACATAGTGTTATACCGCTTCATGAGGCTCCCTGGAGGGCCTTGCGGGCAGGCGTATAGTTCGATGCCAGCGCCAGTGCGGCGGCGTACTCCCGGCGCGCTCCGGCCGCATCGCCACGGCTGGCCAGCAGCTTGCCAAGCTGTACATGTACCTTGAAGGCAGGTGCCGCCTCCGACTTGGAGGGCGAAGAGAGATACTCGCGCAAGACGTTCTCAGCCAGGTCGGGAGAGCGGTTTGCGGCGGTCAGGATACTGGCCGCATCCACCAGCGCGGCATCTCGGCTGTGGTCGGCGTCAATCGCTGCCTGTAGCGGCGCAAGCGCCTTGTCGGGCTGGTGATGCCGCTGGTAGAAGTGTCCCAGATCGACATAAGCCTCGGGCGTTCTGGCAGACTGGGCCGCAGCCTTGAACTCGGCCTCTGCCGTGGCGTTGTCGTTGCGCTTTTCGGCAATCATGGCCAGCACGCGGTGCGACTGGGCAGGGAAGTGCGACTCGATGCGACGTGCCAGGTTCTGTGCCTTGTCCATGCCACCGCCCACAATGCCGGGTGCCTCGACATAGAACTCGCCCAGGTCGCTCATCGCGTGAACATTATTCGGGTCAAGTTCCAGCGCGCGTTCGAATGAGGCGTGGACTTTCCGCGCAAGCGCGAAGGCGACCAGCGGATTTGCGCGTTCGGCCTTCATCCCATAGGCGCGTCCCATCCATAGCTGGGTTTCGCTGTCATTAGGAGCATAGGCGACTGCCTTCTCACATTCATTGACGGCGGCGTCGGCCATGTCCTGCGCGTAGTAGACGCGGCAGAGCAGCGAATGGGCCCACGCATCGTCTGGCTGTCCGGCCAGCGTCTGTTCCAGCACCACCCTTGCCTGGTCCACCTTGCCCTGCTGTAAGAGCGCATTCGCCTGAGCATTGCCCGCGTTTCCACCAGCGAAAGATTGCGCCGCGCTGAAGAACGCACATAAAACGAGAAGCCGGACTCTGGTCAGCCGCACGGAAATGGACATCACTCAATCGCCTTGACCGCGAGGCCGTTGGTCAGCTCACTATTGTTGGTGGTGCTCAGCGCAACGGTATCTTTTTCTGTCAGGCCGCTGACGATCTCGACGCGCGTCAGGTTGACAACACCTACCACGACCGGCGTGCGAACAAGCTTGCCGTTCACGACGCGGAAGACGAAATTGCCACCGTCGGTATGCAGCGCCTCGCGCGGAACGCTCAGCACGTTGAATCGCTGGGATGTCGTGACGGTGACGGTAACATTTGTATTTGGCAGCAGATCGCCGCGCGCATCGTCCACCGTAATCAGGCACTCGCCCACGTTGCGCGTGCCGTAGGTGATGACCGTCGTCGGCGCGATGCTGATATGGCCGTGCCATACCTGTAGAGGTTTCGCGGCCCACTCGATCTTCACCGCCTGTCCGACCGCCAGCTTGCCAATCTCGGGCTCATCGAAGTAGGCGCGGACTTGAATCTTATTCAGGTCCGCGAGGTCCAGCAGGTCTTCTCCCGCAGGGACAAAATCGTAAGCAGAGACGGGGACGGAATACACGGTGCCGGCAAACGGTGCGCGGACATTGTTGCTCGCATACGCGCTCTGCGCGGCAGTGACTTCCGCTTTGGCGTTGTTCAACTGCGCACGCACGCGGGCCTGGTCGGCGGGGCTGTAGCTGTGTGTTTCGCGCAACCGAAGGTTCTCTATCGAGCTGGTGGCAGACTGCAATCGCTCCCTGGCGGCTGCAACTTCGCCGGCAGAAGCTGCTCCAGTCTTCTCCAACTCTTCGAGCGCGGTCAGGTTCCGGCTCGCCTGCGTCTGCTGGAGCTTCGCCCGATCCATATCCGAGGCCAAGCTGAGCCGCTCAGCCTGCGATCCGCCCTGCTGCATATTGTGCATGGCGGCCTCGGCGGAGCTGAGCGCCGCGTTTGCAGTAGCAACGCGAGCAGCAGCATCCGCGTCCTTCAGCGTCAGGAGCAACTCGCCTGCCTTGACCTTCTGCCCCACCTGCACGTACACCTTGGCTACCACCCCGGGTCCCGGAGCGTGGGCCTGAAACTCCTCAATCGGCTCCACTTTGCCGTTCGTTGAAACCGAGGCAACCAGGTTCTCGCGGCTTACTGGCGCGACCCGCACTTCGACCGTCTCGCGCGTAAACACCCGCACGGTAATAAATACCAGCACAATGACTGCGAGAAAGATGCCCCACAGCAGGATAGGATTCAGGCGTCTTGTCTCGGTCGTCGGCATTCAGGTCGATAGTTCAGTATATAAGATGACCCTGCACTGAAAATGAAGCAGAAAGTTGACGCAGCCAGGTAGTTACCCGCAGGTCTTATGGCCGTTGACTACGTCAGTTGCAGATCGACCAGTTCCAGCTCCAGCCCTGGAAACTGTGGGTCCGTCTTTGCCCTCAGTCTGTAGGCGACGCTCACGCTCGAACCGCGCTCCAGGCCAAGCTCCGCACAGCGTGCAGGCCAGTTCACGCGGCGGCTCCAGCCCAGTGCATTGAACCGCTCGTGCCTGCCCTGTTCCTGGAGTTCAAGACATACATGCTTCTCCTTGATGATGCGAACGGGCGCAGCCAGCGTTACCTCTCGCGTCGCAAAGACAGGCTCGCGGTTGCCCACGCCGAAGGGCCCGCACCGCTCCATCCACTCCAGCAGCCGCTCGGTCAGTTCGCTGAATGGAGCTTCGGCATCACACTCCAGCGGCATCGCGGTCGAGGCTCCCTCCGCAAGCGGAAGCCCGTAGTCCCGCATCCTTTCACGCAACAACTCAACTCGTTCTGTGGGCAGCGAAAAGCCAACTGCATGAGCGTGCCCGCCGAAGCGCGTAAACAGCGCGCCCGTCACCAGGTCTCCGGGACGCTCGAAGTCCCCGTGGACCGTCGTCAGCGCATTCAGCAGATGAAACCCGGCGATCGAACGCCCCGAGCCGTGCGCCTGTCCATCTTCGTGCGTCAGCACCAGCGCCGGACGTCCCGTGCGTTCCACCACGCGCGAAGCCAGAATGCCCAGCACGCCGCGGTGCCAGTCCACATCGTCCAGCACCAGGCACTCTGGCGGAAACTCGTCATCCTCGCCGCGCATCTGCTTCAGTTGTTCGTCAATTGCCTCCAGCGCCTTTGCCTCGGTCGCGCGCCGCTCCTCGTTCAGACGGTCCAGCTTTTCGGCAAGCTCCTTTGCACGTGCCTGCTCGCGCGTCAGAAACAGCTCCACCACATCGCTGGCAATATCCATCCGGCCCGCCGCATTGATGCGCGGACCAATCCGAAATCCGACCTCAGTCGCCGTTGGCGAGCGATCCGGCGGAATCCGTGCCACCTCCATCAGCGCACGCAGCCCCGGCTGCACCGGGTTGCGCAACTCCCGTAGCCCCAGCGCGGCAATCACCCGGTTCTCACCTACCAGCGGCACCGAGTCGGCAATCGTCGCAATCGCCACCAGCTTCAGCAGCGAAGGGACCATGCGCTCCCGTAGCTTTGTCTGTTCCTCGGCCGTCTCCGCCGCCGCACGCAGCAGCGCATGGGCCAGCTTGAACGCCACCGCCGCTCCGCACAGCTCCTTAAACGGATACCCGCACTCCTCTTGCGCCGGATTCAGCACCGCAACCGCCTCCGGCACGCCTTTCGCTCCGTCCGGCAGATGATGATCGGTGACGATCAGGTCCATCCCCAGAGTCTTCGCCTCGGCCGCTGCAGCGAACGCGCGAATGCCTGTATCCACGCTGATGACCAGCCGAATCCCCGCACTGGCCGCGTCGCCCAACACATGCGTCTGCATCCCGTAGCCTTCGCGCAGGCGATGCGGCACGTGATAGCTCACCTTCGCGGGCCGGTCTTTCGCAGCCGTGCGCTCGATTGCGGTCTTCAGCAACACTGTGGCCGTCGTCCCGTCCACGTCGTAGTCGCCATAGATGAGGATCGGCTCGCCCGCCGCAACGGCCCGCTGAATCCGCGCCACTGCGACATCCATCCCGAGCATCAGCATCGGATCGTGAAGATCGTCGATGGTGGGATTCAGAAACGTCCGCGCCGCTTCCGACTCCGTCATGCCTCGTTGCACCAGCAACTCTGCAACCGCACGCGGACATCCAAGCGCATCCGCCAGTCGTTCCACCACGGCAGTATCCAATGCCGGGAGCGTCCAGGGTGCAGGGCCAGTCGCCGCGGAGAGCATCCGCGTCCTACTCGTCCCTGTCGAAGTCATCCAGCATCAAGCCGTGCATGTCCGTTACGGTATCGAGCAGGTTCTGGAAGTTGTCATACCACTCCGTCGCCACATCGAACGTAAACATCATGCCCTGGTGCGCAAACCCGAGCTGTAGATACCCGATCTTCCCCACATGGTTTACCAGGTACTGCGCATCTTCCAACTCCTCTGCGATTGCCGGAGGAAGATCTTCTTCATGGAGATGTTCCATCACGAGGGCCAGGTCCGCCTTCTTCAGCACAACCTCGTTCATCACCACAAACGGAGCGCCCGCCGCTTTGGCGTGTTCCACGAAGTCCTTCCATCCGTCGGGGCTCTCGTCTTCATACACCACGGTGGGCACCTCGTCGCTGATATAGGCAGGCAGGCGGCGCATTCCATGGCCGGCGATAAACGCCACCATGTCGTCTTTGAGCGAGATCAGGTTGTCAGGATGCATCGGTTTCCTATTGTCTCAGAAAGGCGTGTGCGCTGCACGGCGGCTCGGGAGCACGGAAAATCAGCATGATATATTCAAAATAAAGTCCATGATTTTCTCTAAAGATTACGTCGGATACCTGGCGCGCCAGACGGTCAAGCACCTGGTCGCCGAGAAGATGATCCATACGGACAAGCCCGTGGTCCTCAACGAGCGCGTGGCCGCCGCCATGATCGATGAACTCTCCCTCGAAGACCGCATCAACGACGAGGTCCGCGTCATCCTCGAAGCCTTCCAGGACGACATGCGCAAAACCGGCGCCAGCTATCCGGAGATGTTCAAGAAGGTGAAGATGGAACTCGCCCGCAAGTACAAGGCGGTGCTATGAGGATCTCCCGCGACAAACTGAACAAGCTCGCCCACACGGTCGCCGATACGCTCGCTGAGATCGACGAGTGCGAGTTCCGCGAAGACCGCAACACCATCCGTCAGGAAGCCCGCAAGGCGCTCGAAAAGCTGCTCCTTGAAGAGACGAAACTTGACGCCGCAGCCCGGCTCAAGATCGCCTCGCAGCGCAAGATCATCGTCGAAGGCTCGCAGGAGTGGGACATCCTCTACCGCAAGTACTACAACGACGAAGTCAAAAAGCTCGGCCTCTAGCCTTTTCATTCGTCATTCTGAGCGCAGCGAAGAATCCCCGCATTTTGCAGGTAGAGCCGACCAGCTCGGGTGCCCCGTCCATTGCGCTTCTGCGATGGGTGGGAAAGTACAAAATCCAACCAGCCGGCCTCCGTCATCGCCTGTTCTTCTTGCATTTCCATCCCATACCCCGAGCGAAGCCGAAGGGGGAAGGAATCCGCTTTTCTCCACACCGGGAACCCACAGCATCGCAACAAAAATCTGCTATACTCAACACATCGCAGCAGAGAACGTCCCACCTCGATGGCGTTATGGTGTAACTGGTTAACACGTCGCCCTCTCAAGGCGAAGAGTCCGGGTTCGAGCCCCGGTAACGCTACCAAATCTGCTCCCTTCCTCGCATCGCTTATAGTTGAAACAACGAGCACGCGGCGCCATGGTGTAACTGGTTAACACGCGGCCCTTTCAAGGCTGAGAGTCCGGGTTCGAGCCCCGGTGGCGCTACCAAATCCTCGTAAAAACTTATCTGCTCCAGCGTCTATACTTGACTTGTGAGCAAGACCTTTTACATCGAGACCTTCGGCTGCCAGATGAACGCGCATGACTCGGAAAAAGTCATCGGCACGCTGGAGCACGAGGGCTACACCCGCGTCGAGGACGAGGCGGAGGCGGGGCTCATTCTCTATAACACCTGCTCCATCCGCGATAAGGCGGAGCAGAAGGTCTTTCATCGGCTGAATGAGTACAAGCGCCTCCAGGGCGAGGGCAAGAAGTTCGCCGTTCTGGGCTGCGTGGCGCAGCAGGAAGGCGAGCGCATCTTCGAGAAGGCTCCCTACGTCTCGCTGGTCGCCGGATCGGCGTCGTATCGCAACCTGCCGCAGATGATCGAACGGCTGGAGGCGGGTGAGACGCGCATCACCGGTCTCGACGACAGGCAGACGGACCAGACCTTCGACACCGAATTTACCGTCCGCTCGAATCCTCATCGCGGCTACATCACCATCATCGAAGGCTGCGACAAATTTTGTGCTTACTGCGTGGTTCCGTACACGCGCGGCAAGGAGCGGTCGCGCACTTCGGCTTCGGTGCTGGTCGAGGCGCGGCGCATGGCCGACCTTGGCTACACGGACGTTCAGCTACTCGGTCAGAACGTGAATTCGTGGCGCGATCCTTCGGGCCGCATGTCGTTTGCCGAGCTGCTGACCGCCGTCGGCAGCATCGGCGGCATTCGCCGCGTGCGCTTCACGACCTCGCATCCGCGCGACTTCACCCGCGATATTGTCGAGGCCATTGACGCGACGCCGACGCTCTGCGATCACATCCATCTGCCGGTGCAGTCGGGGTCGAGCGCGGTGCTTCATGCGATGTCGCGCGAGTACACACGCGACTGGTATCTGGAGCGGATGAGCTGGATTCACGGGGCCGCGCGCGACATCTCGATTACCAGCGACATGATCGTCGGCTTTCCGGGCGAGACGGACGCGGACTTCGAGCAGACCATCACGCTCATCGACACAGTGAAGTACGACAGCATCTTCGCGTTCAAGTTCTCTCCGCGTCCGAACACTCCGGCGATTCACATGGCAGACAGCATTCCTGACGTCGTGAAGTCGGAGCGGCTGCGCATCCTGAACGACCGGCAGCGCGAGATTCAGCGGGAGCACTACGCGCGCCATCTCGGCCAGGTGGTCGAGGTGATGGTCGAGGGCGCGAACGAGGCTCGTCATCAGGTGACGGGTCGCAGCTCGCAGAATAAGACGGTCAACTTCACCACAGCCGCGCTGGCTGCCGTGCCTCCGGTCGGCAGCTATCTCGATGTGCGGATTACGCAGACGCTTCCGAACTCGCTGGTTGGCGAAGCGGACTCGGGAGCAGTACCTTTCCTTCCTGTCCAACGCACGCCGGACTTCGTCGTATTAAACTAGCAGGCAGCATGTCCACGACCGCGATCCATTCCGAAGCTCAAACTGCTGCTCCCGACGAGGTCGAGATGCAGATTCGCGGCCTGATGATGGACCCGGTCACGAACATGCCGATCATCGTGCTCAAGGACGTTGCCAGCGACCTCGTGCTGCCGATCTGGGTCGGGATCTTCGAGGCGAATGCGATTGCGCTGGAACTGGAGAAGACGGCTCCGCCGCGTCCGATGACGCATGACCTGCTGCAGAACATGGCTCGCGGGCTGAATGCTACGGTTCGCAAGGTCGTGGTCTCGGAGCTGCGGGACGATACTTTCTATGCGGTCATCTGGATGGAACAGGGCGGCGAGACGGTGGCTCTGGACGCCCGGCCTTCGGACGCCATCGCTCTGGCGCTGCGCTGGGACTGTCCGATCTACGTGAATCGGACCGTGCTGGAGAACTCAAAACTCGCCGTCAGCGGGAACCAGTCGGCCAGCTCGGACGAGATGAAGAAGTGGCTCGAGAACCTGAACGACGACGAGATGGGCCGCTACAAGATGTGACCCCCCCTCCCCTGGTTAAGTACTCAAAGTCCTTCAAACATTGGACTTAGGTCCGGACCTCCCTGCGGACTTCGGTGCACTTCAGCGGCCCGACTGAAGAGTTGCGTGAGAACGGATGGATGGACCCTGAAGGATGAGAAATACGGGGGATCTCTCCACTATGGCGGCTAAAAGACTACGGCGGCTAAAAGCGCCACCTCCGGTCGAGATGACGTATGTTTTGAGGCTCCTAAGTTAAGTCTACCGAATCATCCAAAACTAACCCGCCAAACCGGGATGGTGTCTATCCCTTGTGTTATGTGACAGTTATGGGAGTCGAGCCTTTCAAGGGCATTGACACGCGAAGTCAAGCAGAATCTTCAATATTTTGATTATTTAAATAAAATTAGTTCACATTTGTGCAGTTTCTCGTGTATATAGGGTGTGCTTTTTCCGGACCAGTCAGTTGATCGGCCCCGTATCCATCTTGAAAGGATGCCTCCCCTATGTTGACTACATTCGCTTCGCGTCTCCGACGGAACTGGCTTGCTGCTTCGGCGGCAGGTCTGGTCTTTGCCTCAACCGGCGTCTTGTGCGCTCAGGTTGTGATTGTGCCCTCAACCCCGCAAGTCGGGTCCTCGAATCCCGCGACAGCGGAGCCTCTGGTGCCACGTCCGCATACGCAGCCGTGCATTGTGCCACTGCTCCAGAACCAGGCGTTTGCTGATTTCACTCCCAAGGTCATGAACTATGCGCCGCCGGCGGCGTGTCCTGGGCCGTGGGCGAAGGTGGTCTTCACGGCGGACTTTACAGTCACTGCGGGCAGGCAGTTCGACAGGACGGCTGCGTTCTACCTGGGACACGCGAATATTTACTACGGAACGACGGCGGAGCCGCGCAAGGTGCTGAGCCCTTCGTGGCATGTGGAGCGCGATGTAACGGACCTGAGCGCGGTCTTTCGGTCCGCCCAGACGGGGGAGGCGAACATCGGGAATTTTGTGGGCGTTTCGGGCGGTGTGACTTATGACGGCATCATCTACGCGAACGCGGCGCTGGAGTTTTATCCTGCTTCGCATGACGATGCGGCCCCCCGTGTGCCGGACGTGGTGGTGCCGGTGAATGGCGGCGGAGGCGATGCCGGTACGCTGAGCACAACCTCGGCGAGAATTTCGCAGACGCTGAACCTGCCGACAAACGTGGAGCGTGTGATGCTGGACGTGATTGCACAGAGCCAGTCGAACGATGAGTTCTGGTATTTCTGCGTGCCGAGCGACCAGTCAAACAATCTAGAGAGCTGCGGAGCCACCTCATTCCGCGAGACGGAGATCTACATTGACGGGCAGCCTGCGGGAGTTGCGCCGGTGTACCCGTGGATCTATACGGGCGGAATCGACCCATATCTGTGGGAACCGATTCCGGGCGTGCAGACGTTGGACTTCAAGCCGTATCGGGTGGACCTGACTCCGTTTGCCGGACTGCTTGCGGATGGGGGCACGCACACGATCTCGATTGGCGTATTCAATGCGAACAGCTATTTTCTGGCGACGGCCAACCTGCTGGTCTACACCGATCACCAGGCGTTGCATGTGACGGGCGGCGTGTTAAGCAATACGCTGGGGGCGGCTCCCGCGCCTGCGGTGGCGGAGAACATCTCGACCGGCGCGGGCCCGACCTTTACGGGCAATGTGCTGGTGACTTCCGATCGCAGCTTCACCATTCGCGGCTATGTGAATACGTCGCATGGGCACGTGGAGACGACCGTGGACCAGACGGTGAACTTCTCCAGCAATCAGCAGTTCGAGGTAGGCCCGACGACCGATATTCAGAACGCGGTGCAGACGACGGACATCCGCACACGGGTGAGGACGCGAGACGCATTCTTTACCAGAACGACGGAGGAGCACAGGAGCTATCCGCTGACGATTGACTTCTCGTATGTCGTCGCGGCGGATGGAAGCGCGAGCCAGAAGACGACGGTGGACCAGGAAGACCACCTGAAGCTGGTGAAGAGCTTCAACGGAGATCGCTACTTTGAGAGCAAGGTGAGCGATGCGGTGAACTCGACCGACACACTGGGCTTTAATGCAAGCGGCACGTTTCTGGGGCCTTCGGGCAGTCAGACAAGCTCGACGTACAAGGCCAGGGATTCGCGGGGCCATTGCTACAGCCGCACCATTACGGCCGCCGCGCAGAAGCTGACCTCTGTTGTGGACGGCCAGAGTTGCGGACAGGGTGACGATCACGACGATCAGTGATTTGTACAGATTCCAGGGAGCCCGGTCGATTTTTTGGCCGGGCTTATTTTTCGCTTGACATATGCTTATATGGGAATATATTTGGACCATGGCACGAGCAGCGACAACGACAGATGTCTTCAACGCGATTGCGGAGCCTCGGCGGCGTGAGGTGATTGGCGTGCTGGCCGATGGGCGCGAGTATGCCGTTGGCGAGGTGGTGGTGCGGCTCAAGATGCCGCAGCCCGCGGTCTCGAAGCACCTGGGGGTGTTGCGGAAGGTTGGTGTGGTTTCGGTGATCAAGCGGGGGCAACACCGCATGTACAAACTGAATGCTGCGGAGCTGAAGCCGGTGCATGACTGGGTAAAGGTGTTTGAGCAGTACTGGACCCATCAGTTGGGCCAGATCAAGGAGCGCGCGGAGCGGAAGGCGCTGGAGCGGTTGGTTTCGGATGCGAAGGGCGAGGAGCGGTGAGGTTGGCCGAGTGTCGATTTTCTGTCCGACTCCACCTTCGCGACGATCAAGCCGTCGCGAAGATGGGGCACCCGGGGTTTGGTGGCGCGTTGATGGAAAGCAGATTCTTCCGCTTCACTGCGGAATGGAAATGCAAAATGGGCCGCGGAATGGGAATGTAATCAAAACTGATGGAAAAGGAGTAGCGATGACGACGAGTGTTCAGGAGCAGGTGCAGACGTTTGAGATTGTGAAGGAAGAGGAGATTGCGGCGCCGATTGGGATTGTCTTTGAGACGATTCTGGAGCAGATGGGGCCGCTGAACTCGGCTGGGCCGGACAAGCCAATGCCGATGGTGCTGGAGGCATGGCCCGGCGGGCGATGGTTCCGCGACCTGGGCAACAACACGGGGCACTACTGGGGTGCGGTGCAGGCCATCAAGGCTCCGGCGCTGCTGGAGATCAGCGGACCCCTGTTTATGTCGATGCCGGTCGTCTCGAACCTTCAGTACAGGCTGACGGAAGAGAACGGTGTGACGCGGGTGAAGTTTGTGCATCGCGCGATGGGGTGGCTCCCGGACCCGGCAATCAGCGGCGGTGTGAATACCGGCTGGACGGATTTGATGACGAGGATTCGCACGGCTGCGGAGAAGAAGGGCACGAGGTAGGGACTTCCCGCTCATGCGCGGTCAGACTACGCATGAGCGGAGCACTCTGCTGCGCGCTTTCCCATCCATCGCGATGAAGCTGCGATGGATGGTGCACCCGAACAGTTGTCGTTGTTGAAGAACAAAAACGGATGAGCGAGCGTTTCGATTTCCATCCATCGCGAAGAGGCCCGCGATGGGTGTCGCTCCCTCTACGCCAATTTATTTCCAGATAGCCCAAAGGGCGCTCAACCGATAAGGAGAATCTCATGTCGATCGCAAAATCTTTACTCGCGGAGTTTGAAGAGCAGGCACCGGTGACGCGAAAGTTCATCGAGCGTCTTCCCGCCGACAGGTTCACATGGAAGCCGCATTCCAAGTCCATGACCGCCGGGCAATTGGCCTACCATCTGGCCCTGGTGCCGGGACAAGTGGTTCGCGGCGCGCAGCAGGACCAGATTACGGTGCCGAACTTCCAGTTTCCCCAGCCCGCCACCGTCAGGGAAATTCTCGACACGTTTGACCAGAGCATCGCCACGGTGCGCGAGGTGCTGCCCGGCTTCAGCGACGCCGCCATGAACGCAACCTGGCGCGTCGTTGCGGGCGATCAGGAGGTTGCAGCGATGCCACGTGGTGCGTTTCTGCGAAACATCATGCTCAACCACTGGTACCAGCACCGCGGCCAGTTCTGCGTGTACCTGCGGTTGCTCGAAGTTCCAGTGCCGTCGAGCTGGGGGCCGAGCGCTGATGAGCAGTCTCCGCTGCAGCGGCAACTTCAGCCGGTGTGAGCGTGCAGAGTTTTTGAGAGAAGTATGTAGTGGCTGACGACGGATGCCCCATCCATGCACGGTGAAGCTGTGCATGGATGGGGCACCCGGACGTTCGTGGTGAGTGGAGGAAAGCTGATTGCTTCCCCTTCGGCTTTGCTCAGGGTGCGGAATGGAAATACGAAAAGGCTGAGGAATGGAAATACGAAAGACTGCGGAATGGGTGAGGCCCCACCTTAGCGACGATAAGGCTGTCGCGAAGATGGGGCACCCGGTCTGGAATGAAGCTATCGCGCGGAGGTGGTGATGGCGGCTGGTTTTTCGTTGACTTTGAGGTAGTTGCCGTAGCCGACGACGACGGTTGAGCTGACGAGCAGCAGCAGGCCTGCGGTGACGAGCGATTTCGTGCGCAGGCTGGCTCCGCGCCACTCCTTGAGGACGAGGCCCCAAAGGGTGGCGAAGATGATGATCGACGCCATGTGGAGCGTCCACGAAGAGAAGTCGTATTTGCCCATCTTGGTGGTGCCCATGGAATAGAAGAAGAACTGGAAGTACCAGATGACGCCGGCGAGCGCAGCGAAGATATAGTTGGCGACGAGCGTGCGCGGGGCGAGGCGGTCGTAGGTCGAGGGATCGGTCGGGTCGAAGTCCACGAGCGTCTCTCCGGTGGCGTGGGTGGCGCGCATGGGGTTGAAGCCCGGTTCGCCCGCGTACTGCCTGATGGAGCGGTTCTTGATGATGAGGGCGACGGACCAGACGAAGTTGGTGAGGAAGCCTCCCCAGAGGACGACGATGAGGACGGGGAGGTTCTGCCAGAGGTCGAGGCGTCCGGTGGATTCAAGCTGGGTTTTGGCGATGGCGCCGATGGGCTTGCCTGCGTCGAGGCCGAAGGCGAAGAAGCTGCTCATAATGCCGGCGAAGACGGCGACGGCGATGCCTTTGCCGAAGTTGTAGTCGAGTTCGCCCGCTTCGGCTTTTTCTTCAGGCGTGACCTCGCGCTCTTTCGAGACTCCGGCCGCACCGTTGACTGCGACGGCGATGAGGCAGATGAGCACGCCGAGGAGGATGACCTGGCCCGAGGTTTCGTGCAGGATGGTGTGCATCTCGCCGTGGTAAATAGGCGGCACGATGGTGCCGAAGACCATGCAGAGGCCGAGCGCGATGGCGTACCCGAGGGCGAGGCCAAGGTAGCGGATGGCGAGGCCAAAGGTGAGGCCGCCCATGCCCCACAGGATTCCCCACAAGATGGGATACCAGATACTGCCGGGGTCGGCGACGTAGGCGGTGTGCAGGATGCTGAACGGATGCGGAACGAAGATGGCAGCCAGGACGATGGGCGCGACGATCCAGGCGGCGAAGCCCTGGACGAGCCAATAGATCTCCCACGACCAGCGTTTGATGCCGCGGAAGGGGATGAAGTTGGTGGCGGAGGCGAAGCCGCCGATCCAGTGGTAGATGACGCCGATAAACGGATTGGTTCCCACGTGACCTCGTTTTTATCCGATGATAATGGTTGCCGCGTAGAGAGGGCTGCGACTATCGTACCTGAAGGGGTTGCGTTAGGGGAATACGCTCTCTATTGGATTTAATGTGAAATGATATTTTTACTGATAAAACTATAGAAGAGCATCGGGAGGCGGTCCTGCGAGTTGCGCTATTCATTACCTGTTATAACGACACGCTGTTTCCGGAGGCGGGCAAGGCCGTCGTGCGCGTGCTCGAACGGCTGGGCCATACGGTGGAGTTTCCGAAGGGGCAGACCTGCTGCGGGCAGATGCATTGGAACACGGGCTATCAGGCGGAGGCACTGCCGCTGGTGGCTCGGTTTGTCGAGCAGTTTCGCGGGGCCGAGGCGGTGGTGGTGCCTTCGTCGAGCTGCGTGGCGATGATGCGGGATCACTATCCGAAGATGGCGGCGGAGTTGAAGGATGAACGGCTTCTTGCCGAGGTCGAGGAGCTGCTGCCGCGCGTGTTCGAGTTCTCGGAGTTTTTGACGAAGCGGCTCGGGATTGAAGACGTGGGGGCGTACTATCCGCATCGGGTGACGTATCACGCGAGCTGCCACGGGCTGCGTAATCTGGAGCTGGGTGACGGGCCTCTTCGCCTGTTGAAGGCGGTACGGGGGATTGATCTTGTCCCGCTGGAGGGGCTGGAGCAGTGCTGCGGATTTGGCGGGACATTTGCTGTGAAGAACGCGGACGTTTCGAGCGCGATGCTGGCGGAGAAGACGACGGCGGTTTTGAACACGGGCGCGGAGGTCTGCACGGCCTGCGACAATAGCTGCCTGATGCATATTCAGGGTGGGCTGCATCGGCAGCGGACGGGCGTGAAGACGATGCATCTGGCGGAGATTCTGGCGGGGGATGAGGTGGGGCGATGAGTGGGGCGCTTGATCCGCGGACGGCGCCGGAGTTTCCGATTGCGGCGAAGGCGATGCTGGTCGACGCGCAGCTTCGCAAGAACGTGCGTCATGCAACAGAGGTGATTCAGGCCAAGCGCGCGCGTGTGGTGGGCGAGATGCCCGACTGGCAGGCACTGCGCGAGGCCGGGCGGCAGGTTCGTTCGCACACGATGGAGAACCTGGACTATTACCTCGAAGAGTTTGAGCGCAACTGCACGCGCGCGGGCGGCGTGGTGCATTGGGCGCGCGATGCGGAGGAGGCGCGGCGGATTATTGTCGGGCTGGTGAAGGAGTCGGGCTCGGACGAGGTCATCAAGATTAAATCGATGACGACGGAAGAGATTCAGTTGAACCGCGCGCTGGAGGCGGCGGGGATTCATGCGTATGAGACCGACCTGGCGGAGTTGATTATTCAGCTCGGGGAAGACCAGCCTTCGCATATTGTCGTTCCGGCGCTGCACAAGAACAGGCAGCAGATTCGGGAGATATTCAAACAGAAGATGGGGCTCGCTGAACTGGGCGAGCGGCCGCAGGATTTGGCCGACGCCGCGCGAACGTTTCTGCGTGAGAAGTTTCTGCGTGTGAAGACGGGCGTGAGCGGCGCGAATTTTCTGATTGCGGAGACGGGCGGTGTCTGCATCATCGAGAGTGAAGGCAACGGCCGCATGTGTCTGACGCTGCCTGAGACGCTGATTACGGTCGCGGGGATCGACAAAGTACTACCGCGTTATCAGGACTTGGAGGTGATGCTGCAACTGGTGCCGCGTTCTGCGACCGGCGAGCGGATGAATCCGTACAACTCGATCTGGACCGGGGTGGATAGAACCCATGCCCCAGAGTCGGGACATGGGGCACCGGCTTCTGTGGGAGACGGGCCGCGGGTGTTTCATGTGGTGCTGATGGACAATGCGCGAACGGAGATACTGGCCGACGAAGAGGCGCGGCAGACGCTGAACTGCGTGAGGTGCGGCGCGTGCCAGAACGCTTGTCCGGTGTACCGGCAGACGGGCGGACATGCCTACGGCTCGGTGTATGCGGGGCCGATTGGCGCGATCCTGACGCCGCAGTTGCAGGAGATGCACCATGCGCAGTCGCTGCCGTATGCTTCGTCGCTGTGCGGGGCGTGCTATGAGGTGTGCCCGGTGAAGATCAATATCCCCGAGGTGCTGATTCACCTGCGGAACAAGGTCGTCGAGCAGAAGGGCGTGAGCGCCGAGGCGCTGGCGATGAAGATGATGGGGATGATCTTTCTGAGCGAGCGGCGATTCCGCGCGGCTCAGCGGCTGGGGCGCATGGCTGAACTGCCGTTGGTGCGCAAGGACGGGCAGGGCGTCGGTTGGATTGGCTGGCTACCAGGAATGCTGGGCGGATGGACCCAGGTACGCGACCTGCAGGAGATGCCGAAGGAGACGTTTCGTGATTGGTGGGAGAAGCGAGGGAACGATGGCAGGTGAGACGGCGGCTTCTTCAGCGGCGAAGGCGGAAGTTCTGCGGCGGATTCGCGCGGCGACAGGACGCAGCACAGGCCCGGATGCGGATGAGGTTCAGGCGGAGTGGGGTAAGCTCGCGCGGGGCTATCGGCGGGTGGGCTCACGGAGCACAGAGGCGGTGCTGGATCTGCTCGAAGACCGGATCAGGGATTACGACGCACATGTGGTCCGTACGGGCGCAGGCGATGTGGCCGCGACGGTGGCGAAGATGCTGGCCGGGCGCGGCAAGCGGCGGATGGTGGTGCCGGAAGGGCTGGCTGCGGAGTGGCTGCCTGAAGGCTTCGAGTTCGTGGTCGATCACGGCATGGCGGCGTTGGAACTGGATGGGTTCGACGGCGTGATGACCGGCTCGACGGTGGCGATTGCCGAGACCGGGACGGTGGTTTTGCAGGGGGTCGCGGGGCAGGGCAGGCGCGCGGTGACGCTGGTGCCCGACTATCATCTTTGTGTTGTGCGTGTGGAGGACGTGGTCGAGACTGTGCCCGAGGCAATGGCGCGGCTGGAGGAAACGTCCGGGCTGCCGACGACTTTTTTTTCAGGCCCTTCGGCTACGGCGGACATTGAGATGACACGGATCAAGGGCGTCCATGGGCCGCGGTTTCTGGATGTTATCGTTGCCGGGTGAGGTTCAGCAAAAATCCTTTTGACAAATGCCGCTGAGGTGGTAGAGTCTGTGCATTATTTCAATAGAGAGTATATTTCTAATAAGAGTTTCAACGATTGAAAGGGTTGAGTGATGGCGACGGACAGAGCGCGTGAGTCGGAGCAGGTGTGGGCGGCGCTGGATGGATTTCGGATCGAGGTGCCGTCATGGGGCTTCGCCAATACAGGGACGCGGTTTGGCAAGTTTATTCAGGGCGGAGCGGCGACGACGGTTGAAGAGAAGTTCGCCGATGCCTCGGAGGTGAACAAGCTGACCGGTGCGAGCCCCACGGTGGCGCTGCATGTGTTGTGGGACCTGCCGGGTGGCAAGGCGGACGTTCCGGCGATCCAGGCGCTGGAAAAAAAGTACGGTGTGAAGTCGGGGTCGATCAATCCGAACCTGTTTCAGGATGCGGAATATAAATACGGTTCGATTGCCAATCCGAGTTCGGAGATTCGCAAGAAATCGCTGGACCATCTGCTGGACTCGGTGGAGATTGGGCGCGAGCTTGGGTCCAAGGATGTGTCGATGTGGATTGCGGATGGGTCGAACTATCCGGGCACGCAGAGCATCCGCAAGCGGATTGGCTGGATGGAAGAGGTGCTGGGGGCGACGCACGCGGCGCTGGGCGATGGCCAGCGGATGCTCGTTGAATACAAGCCGTTCGAGCCTGCGTTCTACCATACCGACATCGCCGACTGGGGCATGGCGCTCGAGTTGGCGCGCAAGGCAGGGCCGAAGGCGAAGGTGCTGGTCGATACCGGGCACCACTATCAGGGACAGAACATCGAGCAGATTGTTGCGTGGTTGCTTCATGCCGGCGCGCTGGGCGGCTTCCACTTCAACGACAGAAAATATGCCGATGACGATCTGACGCTGGGTTCGATTGATCCTTACCAGTTGTTCAGGATATTTCACGAGATTCTGAGCTCGTCGGCGAGCGACCAGGCGGGCGTCGCGTTCATGATCGACCAGAGCCACAACCTGAAGGGCAAGGTGGAGGCGATGGTGCAGTCGGTGGTGACAGCGCAGGAACTCTACGCACGGGCTGCGCTGGTGGACCGTGTGCGGCTGGCGGAGTTGCAGGCCGAGTGCCGGTTGGTCGAGGCAGAGGAGTGCTTCCGCGGCGCGTTCTGGCAGGACGTGCGCCCCGTAGTGCGGGCGTGGCGTGAGGCGCGCGGGCTGCCTGCCGATCCGCTCAAGACGCTGGCTGAGAGCGGCTACGTCGAGAGAATTACGCGGGAACGCGGTAGCAGGAACGCGCAGAGCGTTTCGAGCTACGCATAGTCGCGCTGGGTTGTAGCTGTTACCGTTACCGCTGAGTTCCACGCCGCGCGAGCAAAATGCGGCGACTCTTCGCTACGCTCAGCATGACCGTGTTTCTCTCTCGAGTGGGCAGGATTGTGCCGTGTTCCGGGTTGCGGCATTTTCTGTGCTGAACTGGCCTTCGTGCCTATCTTTTCTGTCACCTCCGAGATTTCATTAACGAAACCTGCGGCATTTGTCGCATAATGGAGCGGCTGAGTGCTTAGTCCTCGCAGGAGAGTATGGCGACACGTAAAACGACAAAGAGGTTGTATCTGATTCCGGTGCTCTCGAAGGCGCTGGATATTCTTGAGCTTTTGCAGGCCGAAAACCAGCCGATGACGCTGGAGTCCATTCATCGCCAGACGCGCATCTCGAAGACGACGGTGTACCGCGTGCTGAAGACGTTTGTGCATCGTGGGTATCTGGCGCAGTCGCCCGATGGACTCTACCGGCAGGTGACACGGCCGAAGAAGATGCGCTTCGGCTTCGCGGCGCAG
>NZ_DASUBE010000087.1:0-31160 GCF_035763405.1 Edaphobacter sp. | reverse complement strand
GCCCAACAACCCGGAGTAAGCGGCGACTCTCCCGCTGGCCAGCCCGCCCGGCTTCCCGTATACTGGAAGCTGTTGGAAGCAAGCTGAATCAAGCAGGAAAACCATGCCTAAATTGAAGACCCATCGGGGCGCCGCCAAGCGCTTCAAAAAGACCGGCACCGGCAAAATCGTCCGCGGCCAGTCGAAAATGCGCCACATCCTTACGTCGAAGGAGACCAAGACCAAGCGCAAGCTGGCCCACAGCACGCTGGTTTCGGACGCCGACCACGCCAAGGTTGCGCGCATGATTCCCTACGCCTGATCTGCTTCTCAGGAAGCAAGGGCCGCATCGGCCCCCGGCTTTAAGCCGAGCGATCAGGAAAACCGAGCGAGTGAAGAGGTACAACCTGCCTCCAGCCGCCTGACAGCAGTGAAAAAAGGAGAACCAGCACCATGCCCCGCGTTAAACGTGGAACCAAACGCAGTGACCGCCGCAAAAAGATTCTGAAGCGCGCAAGCGGTTATTTCCTCACAAAATCCAAGCTCTACCAGGCAGCACAGGAGGCCGTCGAACGGTCGCTGATGTTTGCCTACACGGGCCGCAAGCAGAAGAAGCGGCAGTTCCGCTCGCTGTGGATCGTCCGCATCGGAGCGGCAGCCAAGCTGAACGGCCTGAGCTACTCGACGTTCATCGACGGCCTGAAGAAGGCTGGCAACCAGCTCGACCGCAAGGTGCTTGCCGACATCGCAGCCAACGACGCAGCCGGGTTCGCCGCGCTCGCCGAGCAGGCGAAGGCAGCCCTGAAGGACGCAGCCGACAAGCGCGCCAAGGCAGCCAAAGCCGCATAAACCTGGGAGATTCTCAAGCCAAGGCACGGCTTCGGCCGTGCCTCTTCCTTTGTTGCAGAGACAGGAGAGATGGTGATGATCGGAAAGGCAGAGCGAAAAGAAGCGGCACGCGAGTTCAAAGAGCGCAAACCATTGCCTGGTATCTTCGCCATTCGTTGCGCCTCGACAGGCCGGCGCTGGGTGGATGCGTCGCCCAATCTTGCTGCTGCCGAGAACAGCCAGTTCTTCCAACTTCGTCAGGGGTTGCATCGCAACAAAGAGTTGCAGGCGGAGTGGAATACTCACGGCGAACGTTCATTCAACTTTGAAGTCCTTGAGGCGCTGCCAGAAGATACCCCCTCGTTGAATCTGCGCGATCTGCTTGCCGAGCGCAGGCGCGTCTGGGCAGAGGCACCACAGGCGTAAGCACGGCACTGGTGTCTTTACCATGGCCACGCCGGTAATCGTCTATGCTTGAGCCATGCCGACTGCTCCCGTGACAACCGAGCAACTGAACCTGCGTTCCACGAGCGAGGAGCAGGCTGCCTCGGCGCCGTTCGAGTCCTGGGGTCGCTATCCCACCTATGGCGCGAACATCATTCCGCTGAACTGGCAGGGTGATTTTTCCGCCATCGCACCCAGCCTGCTGAACGGCGCGTTGCCCGTCGGCATGGGGCGCAGCTACGGCGATGCGTGTCTGCTGAAGGATGGCAACCTGCTTGTCACCACGGGCATGAATCGGCTCATCGCGTTTGATGCCGAGACTGGCCTGCTCACCGCCGAGGCAGGGATTACACTGGCGCAGATTCTCGACTTCGCCGTGCCGCGCGGATTTTTCCTGCCGGTCAGCCCCGGTACAAAGTACGTGACGCTCGGCGGGGCCATCGCCAACGACATCCACGGCAAAAATCACCACATGGCCGGAACCTTTGGCTGCCACGTGACGCAGTTCGAGCTGGTGCGCTCCGACGGAAGCCGCAAACTTTGCTCACCCACGCAGAACCCCGACTGGTACGCCGCGACCATCGGCGGACTCGGCATCACAGGCTTCATCACATGGGCGACGCTGCGGCTCAAGCCCATTGTCTCGCGTCTGATCGAGTACGAGGGCATCCAGTTCCATGGCATCGACGAGTTTCTCTCGCTGACCGACGAGAGCAAGGATGTCGAGTACACCGTGAGTTGGGTCGATGTCACCTCGACCGGCAAGAACTTCGCGCGCGGCATCTTCATGCAGGGCGATCACTCGCAGAAGCGCGACACGCTCGCGCCATCGCCCAAACCGAAGCTGGTCTTCCCGTTCGATGCTCCCGGCTTCGCGCTGAACCGGCTTAGCGTCAGTCTCTTCAACACGGCGTACTTTCATAAACAGTTCTCGAAGCACTCGGTCTCGATGCAGGACTACGAGCCGTTCTTCTACCCGCTCGACAAAGTGCTGCACTGGAACCGCATGTACGGCAAGCGTGGACTGCTTCAATTCCAATACGTCATTCCGTGGGAGCACGCCAAAGAGGGGACTGTCGCCATTCTGCACGAGGTCGCCAAGTCGGGCCTTGCGAGCTTTCTCGCTGTGCTGAAGGCGTTCGGCGATGTGCCCTCACCCGGCATGATGAGCTTTCCGAAGCCCGGCATCACGCTCGCGCTCGATTTTCCCATCAAGGCGGACCGCACCTTTCCGCTCGTCCACCGTCTGGCGGAAATGGTACTCGAGTTCGGTGGACGGCTTTATCCTGCGAAAGATGCGGCCATGACCCCGAAGCAGTTTCAGACGTTCTATCCCGAGTGGCAGCAGTTCGCGCGCTACCGCGACCCGCTGCTCACGTCGAGCTTCTGGGAGCGAGTCACTGGAGAGACCTCAGCACTATGACCAGTACGCAAAGTTCATCGACACCACGCAAAATTCTCGTTCTCGGCGCAACCTCGGGCATTGCCGAGGCCACGTGCCGCATCTGGGCGGCACAGGGAGCGAGCCTGTTTCTTGTTGCGCGCAACGGCGAGAAGCTCGCCGCCGTGGCCAAGGATCTGAAGACGCGAGGCGCAAGCTACATCGACACCGCCGTCGCCGACCTCGACGATACCGATAGCCATCCGGCGCTACTCGCCCACGCGATCAACTCGCTTACGGGCATGGATATTGCGTATCTCGCGCACGGCATTCTCGGCGATCAGACCCACGCCGAGCAGGACTTCAACGCCGCCGCTCAGGTGATCCACACTAATCTGATGGCTCCAGTCTCGCTCGTCACCTGGCTTGCAAACTTCTGCGTGCAGCGGCGCTCCGGAACGATCGCCGTGCTCTCGTCTGTGGCCGGAGACCGCGGCCGCAAATCGAATTATGTCTACGGCGCGTCGAAGGCAGGCCTCTCGGCGTTTCTCGAAGGACTGCGCAACCGCGTGGACCGCGAAGGCGTCACCGTCCTTACGATCAAGCCCGGTCCTGTGAAGACGGCCATGACAGCCGGAATGCCCAGGAGCGAGAAGTTCGCCGATGTTGATTCAGTGGCTGAATCGATTGTCCGCGCCATCGACAAAAAGAAGGACACGCTCTACGTGCCATTTCAGTGGCGACCCATCATGTTCGCAGTCCGCCACATTCCGGAGCGTATCTTCAAGAAGCTCAATCTCTGAAGATGCCTGCGTTCTTTCTCTCTGCAACCGATCACTTCCAAAGTTTTTGACCGTGTCGAAGGGTGATCGCTATTCCGGCTAAGCGAAACGCGACAGCGAAACAATACGAGATGGAAACTCCGGGACACCGGGAACGCTGAAGTCGATGGTGAAGAGTGATCCGGCGAGAGGATGCTGAGCGGCGTCTTCACTTCCGCCTGTGGTCATGTAAAGGGTGTGTAGACGGTCGCCGCCGAAGGTGAGGCTGGAGACATTAGCCACCGGGAGCATCACGCGGCGCTGCTCACGCCCGTCAGGGCTGTAGCAGATGACGCACCCTCCGCCCCATTGAGCAGACCAGAGATTGTCTTCAGCGTCGATGGTCAGGCCGTCGGGAAGACCGTCGGCTTCGTGAGTCGTGATGCAGTGGGCTGGATTGGCGATGCTGCCGCTAGCCACGTCATAGTCGAAGCGAGTGATGGTTCGCCTGAGCGAGTCGGTATGGAAAAGATGGCGACTGCTTCGGCTGAAAGCCATGCCATTGGAACAGAGCACATCGTCGAGAACGGTGGTGAGTGACCCGTCAAGGTCGAGACGGAGGAGCTTGCCCGGGCCGCTGCCGTCGATCGAGACGATCCCGCAGAAGACGCGCCCGACAGGATCGGCGATGACATCGTTGAAGCGCATGCCTGCGTGACTAGGCATGGCGGGAATCAGCGTTTCGCTGGCAGATTCGGTCCAGCGGTCGATTCGTCCGCCCTCCAGGAAGAGAAGCAGCGAGCCGTCCTGCTGAATGGTGAAACCGCCGACCTGGGTTCTGTCCTCTGTGCCGTCGCAGAGCAGTTCGGTGGCGTGGGTCTCCGGATTGTAGCGGTAGAGGCGGCCGAGTGCGATGTCGCACCAGTAAAGTTTGCAGTGCGCGGGATGCCAGAGAGGGTTTTCGCCAAGGAGACACCGAAGGCCTGCGGCCACCTCGACCCGGCTCTCGGATTCCTCTTCTTTGCGGTGCATTTTCATTGACACCTCAATGTCAATAATAGTAGAACATGTTCCATACAGAAGAACACAGCCTAACGATAAGCTGAAGACAAAGGGTTTCTGTGGCAGGGAGAGAACCAATGAGGGCAGCAGTATGGGCAGGTGCGGTTCTGGCAGCGTGCGCGGCGACGGCGATCGCCCAATCAAACGATGAGATGAAGATACTGCCAGCGGGCGCGGACATTCCGCGCATGGTGTCGCCAGCAATCGACAGGCCGGGCGAACCGTTCTCCTATGCGAGCCGCCCGACAGACCAGATCAGCGTGATGCACGCGACGGCGGGGACTGAGATTACGCCGGAAGGTTCGCTGTATACCGGCTACGGCGAACTGATGTTCTTTGTCGGCATCGAACGCAAGCCGGTGTCGGCGCGTGTGCGGACGCTTGAAGAGGGGCATCTGCCAATTGTTCACTACACGGTCGAGCACGATGGGCTGGAGTACCGGTTTACCATGTTCGCCGCTTCGCTGGGCGCCGAACAGATGGGCGGACAGGTCGCGAACTTTGTGCGCGTCGAGATACGAAACCCGGGAACGAACGAGCGGCATGGCTTTTTGACCACGGCATGGCGGTACCAGGGAGAGCAGACCACGAACTTTTCGACGGGAGACAATCGCTTTCGCCGCCCGGTGAAAGGCGATCAGGTAGGAGCTTACCAGCAGCAGGGCGAGGCGTTTCGTCCGAATGCGGTTTACACCACAACGGGTGATGCCTTTTTACAGGATGGCCGGGCGATTTATTTCTTTCCTACGGAGTCGAAGCCCGAGTTCAGGCCGACGCTGAATGATTACTACAACCATCTGGCTCCGTTAGATACAAAGATGACGGTGACGCCGACGACCCCAGTGGCGACGGCTGAGTATGACGTTGTCGTCGCTCCGGGAGCAGCGCGGATTCTCGACTTCAAGATGCCGCTCGCTCCGGTGGCCGCCGGCAGCTCGGAGTTTGACGCGGTGGAACACGCAAACTTCAACGAGCGCAGGGAAAAAGTGCGCGCATTCTGGGATGCGCTGATTGCGCAGGGCATCGATATTGAGACGCCGGAGGACAAGGTCAATCAGACGTTCAAGACAAGCCTGGTGAACGATCTGTTGTCGCTGAACACGGTAGGCGATGACTATGTGCAAACGATCAATCAACTGCACTATCACGGCTTTTATCTACGCGACTCGTCAGACTTTGTGCGGATGTATGACACCTCGGGTTATACGGAGATCGCCCGGCAGGTGGTGAACTTTTTTGCCACCAAGCAGCAGGCGGACGGGAATTTCCTCTCGCAGCGGGGCCAGTATGACGGGTGGGGACAGGCGCTCTGGACCTACGGCGAGCACTACCGCATGACACACGATAAAGCATTTGCAGCCGAGGTTTATCCACGCATAGTGCGTGCCGTGGGCTGGCTGGAAGGCGCGGTTGCTGCCGATCCGCTGCATCTGGTTCCAGCAACGGATGTGCGCGACAACGAGTTCGTGCCGGGGCACCTGACGGGATATAACTTTCTCGCGCTCGATGGGCTCGATGCAGCGGTGCGGTTTGCACACGATCTGAATCATCCTGAAGATGAACAACGCTTCCGGAAGCTGGAGGGCGAGCTGCGCGAGTCGCTGATGAAGCAGTTGGACGCGGTGACGGCACAGACCGGCGGCTATATTCCTCCTACGCTCGATGGCGGCACGCAGGGAACGGACTGGGGCAACCTGCTTGCGCTTGTTCCGGAACAACAACTCAAGCCATTCGATCCGAGGGTGACGGCGACCCTGCACGCGACGCAGGCGAGGTATCAGGAGGGGTTGATCACGTACCATCAGCCGGGACAGGGTGTGTACCTGCACCATTACCTGACCATCAAGAACACTCTGACGGAGTTGATTCGCGGCGAGCAGGAGCAGGCGATTCGTGAGCTGTATGCGGTGCTGTTGCATACCAGCTCGACCAACGCGGGGTTTGAATACTCTGTGCGTCCGTGGGGCGATAGAAACTTCATGGGCAATCTGGCTCCGCATGGATGGATGGCGGCCGAGTACCGGAACCTGCTGCGCAACATGATGGTGCGCGAGGATGGGGACACGCTTCATCTGCTCTCCGCGTGGTCTCCCGAGTGGGTCGGCGCGGGGAAAGAGATTGTGGTGAAGCGGGCGGCTACCTACTACGGCCCGGTGGGCTTCAAGCTGGAGATGCCGACCGATACGACAGCGACGCTGCATCTCACGATGGATCGCCGCAGTGCGTATGCCCCGACAAACGTGGTGATGCATCTGCCGTGGTTTGTCGATGCAAAGACGGCCACTGCTACCGCGAATGGGAAGCCGCTCGACGTGAAGGGGGGAGCCGTCGCAATTCCCGCTGGTGTGGATCGGGTTGATCTGACGTGGCGCAGAGTTGCGCTGCCGGAGGGCTATCCCAATAGCTACACCACGGCGGTGGAGCAGTACGAGCGCGAGTATCGGGAGCGATTCGAAAAATTGACTGGAACGACTGTGCCGGTGAACTGACGCGGCGGATGGGCATGGGAACGGATGCAGATAGCGGTGACCCAACGACCCTCAGATGCGCCAGCCGCGAGCACAGGCAAAGCAGAGCGGCTGGTGTCGCTGGACGCATTTCGTGGGCTGACCGTCGCATTCATGGTCCTGGTCAGCAATCCGGGAAGCCTGACGATCTATCGGCCGCTGGACCACTCGCCGTGGAACGGTTGGACGATAACCGATGTTGTCTTCCCTTCGTTTCTCTGGATTGTCGGTGTGGCGATTACGCTTTCACTTGGGAAGCGGTTAGAGCGTGGAGTTTCGCGGGGAAGAATTTTCGCGCAGGCCTGCCGCCGGGCAGCGATTCTGTATGCGCTCGGCGTGCTGATCTATGCGATTCCGGCATTCGATCTGGGGACCCTGCGGCTATTGGGAGTTCTACAGCGCATCGCTATCTGCTATCTGGTGTGTACGGCGATTTATCTGACGATGCGGCTACGGACTCAGATACTACTGTTGACAGGGATCCTCGTCTCCTACTGGATGATGATGAAGCTCATCCCCGTGCCTGGTTTTGGACCGGGCAACCTGAGCGTCGAAGGCAACTTCGCGCACTATATCGATTGGACAGTGCTGGGGCGGCACAACTACGCCGGGACCGGCACGTGGGACCCGGAAGGAATTATCAGCACACTACCTGCGATTGGCACCACGATCTTCGGCATGATTGCGGGCCGATTGCTTGCGTTGAGGAAGAACATCAACGAGCTGGTCGTGTGGTTGTTTCTGGTGGGCAATGTGCTGCTGGCCGCGGGCTCGTTTCTGGCACAGTGGATGCCGATCAATAAGAAGCTGTGGACGGACTCCTTCTGCCTGTTCATGGCCGGAATGGACTTCGTCATCTTCGCGATGTTTTTGTGGGGGCTGGATGGGCTGAAGCTGAGATGGAAGATACAGCCGCTGCTGGTATTCGGAAAGAATGCGCTGGCTATTTATATGGTGTCGGAGCTTTTGTCTGCCGTGCTGTATAGCGTGCATGTGCGAGGCCTTTCCATGCATGCGTGGATCTTCCGGACAGGCTTTGAAGGATTAGGCTCACCCGCCACCTCTTCCCTGCTCTACGCCCTTGCTTATCTGACTGCGATGTATGGGCTCGCGTGGTTCATGGATAGAAAACAGTGGATCGTGAAGGTTTGATTTGAGAAGCAGATGCGACACCACTACGGAATGACATTGCCAGCGTCGGTCATCGACTCACGGCGGTCTGGAACCCTGACGGCATAAATAGAGGCAGCTCCTACAATGCCGGCAGCAGTCACAACCAGCCACGCCAAATGGTAGTTATGGTAGGCATCGAAGAACCGTCCTGCCAGCCAGGGGGCCACCCATTGGCCGACGGAGTAGCCCATGATGAGGATGGCGAGAAGCTTTCCCAGAGAGGCCGTTCCGAATCGCTCGGCGGTGACGAGAGGAATGAGCATATAGTCCGCGCCTACCGCAAAGCCGAAGATCACGGTAAATGTCCAAGCGGCGAGCGGACGATGGGCCAGGAAGAGAATCGGAATGGAGCAGCCAATTAACAGATAGAAGAGTGCCATCGTGTTTTTCTTCTGGAAACGATCGACGATGTAGCCAACGAGCACTCGTCCGCCAAGGCTGGAAGCAAGAAGGGCCGAGAGAAAGCGCGCTGCCTCCAACCTGGAATATCCCTTGTCCATGAGGAAAAAAATAAGGTGCTGGATGACGGCGTTGATGGCTCCGATGACCAGCGTCGCTCCAATGAGGAGCAGCCAGAAGTCGCGCGCGCGAATGGCGGTCCAGATTCCGGTGGACTGCTCATCCGTCTTGACCTCTTCTAACGGTGTCACGCCGTCCGGAAGAAGGCCGAGGTCGGCTGGCGTGGAACGGACGATGAATATGCCTACCGGGAACAGAACGAGTAGGGTGAGGATTCCTGCGAATTCAAAGGCATGACGCCATCCGAAAGCACGAATAAGAATATTCGCCGAGGCAGGTGCGACGACTCCGCCCAGTCCGAGGCCGAGATACGCATAGCCCATAGCGCGTCCACGATAGGCACGAAACCACTGGGTTACGAGAACCTGATTGGCAATGGGACCGGCGAGGGTATAGCCCAGGACAATCAGGATGCACAACGACTCGTACTGCCACAGGCGGGTGATACTACCCATGAGGACGAGCGGGACGCCAACGAATCCGGTGCCGACGAGAATAACGCGCCGTGCGCCAATGCGGTCGATGATCGCTCCTGCGAGCAACCCAAACGGGATTCCGGCAACAAGAAATCCAATCAGGAAGCCCTGTGTCACTTGCGCGCGCGTAAATCCTAAAGCGGCGACGAAGGAAGGATAGAAGACGGGGAATCCGTAGAAGACCATGCCCGTCGTAAAGAAGAGGTTGATAAACGCAGCGGCAACGATCCACCAGCCATAGAAGATGCCGCCGGAGCTGGTGCGACCCATATCCTGCTGGAGTTTGGACATTGCGATCTTACGGCCTCGACGCAGTCTGGTTCGATGGTAGGCTCCAGGCGTAAAGGACCCCATCCACTCCAGTCAGAACGTACTGTTTGCCATCGAGCTCGTAGGTCATGGGTGCGCTGTTCAGGACGCCGCCTCCACGAGTGTGCCAGAGAACGCTGCCATCAGAAGGATCGAGCGCGAGCAGGTTGCCATAGAGATCTCCTGTGAAAAGAACATGACCCGCCGTGGTGAGGATACCGGGACTTCCAATGCCAAAGCCGCTCTCGCGCCTCCAGCGAACTTTGCCGGTCTGATAGTCCAGAGCGAGCAGCGCGTCGGTGGTGACGAGCGAGGCGGAACCTCCGCCCTGATGGTCTTGAGGAAGGCCGTTATCTCCGAGAGCGAGATACCAGAAGCTGTAACCCTCCTGTGCGTTGACATAGAAGAGCTTTGTCTGTGGGTCAAAGCTCGGCGACATCCAGTTGGTACCGCCATTGGCCGCCCCCTGAACGAGCGAGCCATCGGATTGCGGCTCCTTGGCGGGATCAGGAATGGGACTGCCCTTGGCGTTGACGCCTTTGGACCAGTCGATTGGAACGAAGGGCACGCTTAGCAGATTCTTGCCTGTCTCACGGTCGAGCACGAAGAAGTAGCCGTTGCGGCTGGCCTGCGCGAGGAGTTTATGCGGTTTGCCGTTGAAGTCCGCGTCGAAGAGAACGAGAGTTTCGACGGCGTCCCAGTCATGCGTGTCGTGCGGAGAAGCCTGGAACCACCAGACGATGGCACCCGTATCGGGATTAATGGCGAGGATGCAGCTGGTATAGAGATTGTCTCCGGCGCGGCCTACCCCCGCAAGAACTGGGTGCGGATTTCCTGATCCCCAATAGAGGAGATTGAGATCGGGATCGTAAGTGCCGGTAATCCACATCGCCCCGCCGCCTCGGCTCATCGACTTCTCGTTAGGCCAGGTGCGAGCGGCAGTGTCACCGGGCTTGGGTAAAGCAGAGGTCTGCCAGACTTTTTTCCCGGTCTCCCAGTCGAGGGCCACGACGAAGTGCGGGACATCGGCTTCATCGCCCGAGGTGCCGACGATGACACGGCCTTTGACAATGAGCGGCGCGACACTCAAGTAGTAGCCGAATTTGACGTCGCCGATCTCGACATCCCAGAGTTTGTCTCCATTGCGTGCATCGAGGCAGATGATATGCGCGTCAGGAGTGCCGAAGTACACGCGGCCCTTGTAGTAGGCCACGCCGCGCTGACCGAGATGGTCGCCTTCGGAGGGACGTCGGAACTCCCAGATCTTCTGGCCGGTGCGGGCATCGACGGCCCAGACGATGTCAGGTACGGTGAAGTAAAGAATGCCATCGACTTCAAGAGGAGTGGACTTCAGCATCTGCGCATGAGTCTGAAACGCCCATGCAAGCCGCAGCGACTTCACGTTGTCCTTGTTAATCTGCGAGAGCGCGCTGTAGCGCCGGCCCGAGTAGTCGCCGTTGAAGGTAGGCCAGGACTCCGCTACCGGGGCTAGCGTGGGATGAAAGCTACCGGTGCCCTGCGCGTAAAGGCCCGCAGTGAACACAACCAGCAAAGCGGCTGCGATTGCAGGTTTATTTGAGTGTTTCCAGATACGCGAAAACATCGTGGATGTCCTTGTCCTTATACTTGCCGAGAAGTTCCAGGTGGCCCTTGAGCGGGTCGTTGACTGCAACCTTAACCGCGCCGACCGGCCAGGAGTGATACCAGCCTGCCTTGTCTACGATGGATACATAGAAAGCATCCAGGTGAAGGAGCTTGCCGGTCATCTTCTCGCCGTTCGGGAGAGACACCGACGCAGTGCGGAGATCGTCGGGAGGGTAGAGGAAACGTGACTCAAGTTCGACGGGCGAGTACTTGCCGGCGATTCCGGCGAGGTCCTTCGTAGGAGAGTGGCAAGTGGAGCATTTGCCTGCTCCATTGAAGTACCTTTTCCCAGCTTCAACATTTCCTGTTAGCAGTCGCTTGAGCTGATACCCTCCAACCGGGCCGGACGATTCAACGCTGTTGGTGACTTCGACACGCGCGTGGAGGAAGGCAACGATGTCGGCTATCTGCGACTGGCTCAGGGTGGGATAGGCTGGCATTCCTTTGTCGGGGCGGCCTTCCTGAATCACTGGGGCAAGCAGATTCCCGTTCACGTCGTGACGCACAAGCGAGGAATCGACGAGGCTCGATCCTGAGCCTCCTCTCGCGTCAGTGCCATGGCAAATAGCGCACGACTGCTGAAACTTGTCGTTGCCGCGCTTTACGTTCTCGTTCTGCATTGGGTCGGACTGCGCACGCGCGCCAACGGACAGGAACAGAACAAGCACCAGATAGAGAGGATATATAAATGGTCGAAACGATTGAGCTTTTCGCTCGTGATGCATGTTGCACTCCACAGTCTGGGTTGATGCGAAAAAGACTGACGCTCTATTCTTTCATCTCAGGTAAGACCTTCTGCATGACCTGAACGGTCCGCTCGATGTCCTGCTCCGAGTGCGCGGCGGATATAGACCATTGCTTCGCAGCGATGGGAAAAGTATAGATGCCCTCTTCAATGCAACGCTGGCGTAATCTCAGGTCCCTGGCGAAGTCGTGGTTGGCTGCAAGATCGTGCCAATCTCGCGGAGCGTGATCCATTAGATAGAGACAGAAAGCCGACCCCTGTCGCACCACCAGCAAAGGCAGGCTATGCCGCTGCACGATCGACTCGATCTCATCCTGAAGCCATGCTCCCATCCGTTCAAGTCGACGGTAAATCTCACCGTTGCTTTCGCGCAGCCGCTCGATGGTCGCAATCGCTGCGGCCGTTGGCACGGGATGCCCGTTGTAGGTTCCAGCAAGAAGAACGCGTCGCAATGGATTAGGATCGGCAAAGAGATCAAGATAGCATTTGGCTCCGCCGATAGCAGCCATCGGGTAGCCGTTGGCCAACGCCTTGCCATATACGGCGAGATCGGGCGAGACCCCTACAAGCGAAGCATAACCGCCGATGCCATGGCGGAAACCGGTCTTCACCTCGTCGAAGATGAGCAGAAAGCCTGCTTCGGTTGCGAGATCGCGGAGGCCCTGTAGATAGCCCGGTTCCGGCTTGACGATCCCGATGTTCTGAAGAATGGGCTCGAGAATAATAGCGGCCACAGGATACTTCCGTGTGATCAAGCGGACAGATTCGAGATCATTAAAGTTGACGGGATGAACGAGTTGGCTATGCGCCGACGGAATACCCGCGCTGATGGGATGAAATTCGTATTCTCCGCCCGAGACACGAGGGCCGAGTTTGGAGAGTGGCGTGGACAAGTTGCACGCAACGTCGTTGTGCCAGCCGTTGTATCCTCCCTGCATGACGATGATGTGGTCGCGACCAGTAGCCGCGCGGGCGAGGCGAATGGCCTGATAGGTCGCTTCACTTCCCGTGTTGAGCAACGCCACGGACTCGATAAAGGGGGCGCACTGGCAGATGAGTTCGGCGAGACGTGCCTCGAGAGTCGTGGTCCCGCTGCCGTAAAGGCTCTGTCCCCGATCGATCGTGCTGATCACTGCTTCGCTCACGTAGGGATCGTTGTGGCCAAGAATATGCGGACCGAAAGCTGCGTGGTAGTCGATGTATTGCCTGCCATCGCTGTCCCACATATGCGAGCCTTTCGCACGGACAAAAACAATGTCCGGCTCCGCAATGCGGTTGACGGAGGCGACGCCGCCAGGAAGATAGCGGCGGCTGGATTCAACGGTACTTTCCGAGGGATAACTCAACATGAGGTGTTCGCTTCTTCTTGCAACAGGTAGGTTGTTGCCAAGCGTGCCGTCCATGGCGGCACGCTCAGCCGTATGTTTGCCGGGAGCGCGTTAGAACGTTACCTTCGCGCCGAACTGCAATTTGCGTGCGATCACAACCGGGTTGGTTGAAGTGATCGTTCCATAAGTGGAAGGAACGGTGACATCGGAAGCCGGGTTGTTGAAGTTGGCCGTATTGGTCAGGTTGAAGGCATCGACGCGCAGTTCAAGATGCGCACCTTCAGCAAGAGAGGTGTTCTTAGAAAGATTCATGTCGATCGTCTTCACTCCTGGACCAAAGAGCGCATTGCGTTCGCTGTTGCCAAACGTGCTCGGGGCAGGTTTTGCGAAGGCTGCCGGATTCAACCAGTGCGTGATCGTCTTATCGGCCGCATAAAGAGTCGCACCGGGGACAACATCGGCACGGGTTGCGTACCAGGCATCTCCTGGGTTGTCGAAGGTCACGCTGAATGGCGCGCCGGACATGACCTGCGCAATGGCAGCAACATTCCAACCTTCAAGCAACTTGCCACGAACACCGTCGTACTGCGCATAGCGCCTGCCAGGGCCAAAGGGCAGATCATAACCACCGCTGGCGAAGAAGGTGATTCTGCGAACGCCGTCCGCATTGCCGCGATCGCCCTGCGGATTGTAGGGGTTCTGCGGCGAGCCAACTTCGTTTACATTGTCGATGCCCTTAGTCCAGTTCAGGCTGCTCTCGAAAAAGACTCCGTTGCCATAACGCTTCGTGCCTTCAACCTGAAGCTGATTGGTGAACGACGCGCCAGTGAACCGCATTGCGAGAATGTCACCATAAGGCTGGTAGGGCCGCAGAGGTTGAAGTGCCGAGCCGGCTTGCAGCACCTTAGGAAGGTTCATGTTGTAGTTGACGAAAATGGCATGAGCGACTTTGTTGCCTAGATACGTCATGCGGAAACCAATGTCTCCGGGAAGACGGTTCTCCACGGTGAGGTTCCACTGCTGGGACGAGGTATTGCGGATCTGCCGGTCAACCGCGTAGAGGCTGGGATTGGCGGTGACGAACGGTGTGACATTGAAGGGGTTGGCAAGCGTAACCGTGGGCGAGGCTGGCGCACTGTCGTACTCCTGTACCAGACGAAAGGGTGGATTACTGATGCCAAGCTGATAGATGCCCTGGTAGACCGGAGGCATGTTGTAGAAGATGCCATAACCGCCTCGGAGCACAATGCGATCATCATTGAACGGTCGAAATGCAAAGCCAAAGCGCGGCGCAAAGTCGCGGTGGTCGGGCAGAAGAACGTTGGAGCCCCAGCCTGCGTCTTCGGAGGTCTCGTAAGGATAGAGGTTCAGCAGGGTCTGGTTGGTGCTGCTGGGCAGTTTGCCGCCAACCGAGCGGACTACATTGAGGCCCCTGGCGAAGTCGAAGTTGGTCCAGCCGCCGTAGCGCTCGGTGGGCTCGCTCTGGAGTTCATAACGCAGGCCGATGTTGAGAGTCAGGCGCGGAAAGATGCGCCAGTCATCCTGCGCGTAAAAGCCGTAACGGTTAATGCCGATCTCGTTCGAGGGCGTCTGCGTGGAGCGGACGGCATCGTTCGGATAGCCGAGCATCGCATTCGCCAAAGGACTCCCGGTGTACCGATACGCGCCGAAGTAAAAGAATCCAAGCGTTGACGGCGAGACGGAGGGATTCGTCGAGACCCTGTTGTAGGCAACGTCCGCGCCTGCCTTGAAAATGTGCGTTCCGTTCTGCCACGAGAAGGTGTCGCCAAGCTGTTCTGTGATCTCCGGGTTGGGCTTCGCGCCGCCACGGTCGGCAATCGATGTAAGACCGGAGATGGAGAACGTGGGAAGACCGCCGATGGCGTGAGGATACAGCCCGGGAAAGAGAGTAGACGGATCAAAGGTAAGGTTCTGCCCCTGACGTGTAGAAACCTGCGCGAAATAGGAAGCGCGAATCTCGTTGCTCATGGACGCCGTGAGGATTCTGGTATACGTCACCGAACCGGACTTCGTCGTGTACCCGGCGTTGGAATAGTTGTTATATTCCACCGGCGAGTAGAGATTGACCGAATACGGATTTGCTCCCCTGGAGAAGTTGTAGATGAGCGTGAGCCGGTTGTCCGGATTGAAGTTCTGATCGACGCGGCCGGAGTAGCGGTCGACATTGATGCGCGTGGGCAGTGTCTGCACAAGGTTCGAAGTGTTGCCCGCTTTGGTTGGAAGCGGAACGAACTTAAGCACAGCAAGAGTGCGTGGGTCCAGACGGCTGGTAGGAATCTGATACCCGTTCGGGCAGGTCGGACTGCTGGGAAAAGCAGCGCCGCCGTTCATCGGGTCTTTGATCTTGGTATTGAAGCAGCCCGCACGCTGGTCCGCCGTAGGAACCGAGAACGTTCCGGTGCGCGAGGTGCGCTGGCGCCAGCCCTCATACGAGAAGAAGAAAAAGGTATGGTTCCGGTAAACAGGGCCGCCGACCGAGCCGCCAAATTCATTGCGGTTGTAAGGCGTTCTGGCAATATGGTTGGCGTTGGCAAAGTAATCGTTGGCGGCAAAGACCGTGTTGCGGTTATAGGCAAAGACAGAGCCGTGAAACTGATTGGTACCGCCCTTCGTGATCATGGAAACCGCAACTGTGGAAGAAAATTCCGCCTTGGCGTTGTTGGATTCGACCTTGACCTCCTGAATCGTATCGAGCGAGGGCTGTGTCGTCAGCGAAGTCTGGTACGAATAGGCTCCGCCGCCGTTGCCGAGGTCGTTATAGCCAACACCATCGACGGTGAAGGAAGTGCCGCCCCAGTGTTCTGACCCGGCAATCTTGGGATTGGAGCCGGAGGCTTCGCCCGTATTGCCAGGTACCACCGCGATGAAGGTATCCATTGTTCGGCCATCGACCGGCAGCTTCTGGATGGAATTGCTGTCGATAATCGTGGCGATCGATGAGGTTTCCGATTGAATGACAGGAGCCGAGGCCGTGACCACGACCGACTGCACAACCTCGCCGGGAACAAGAGAGATGTTGTTGCGTGTGGTCTGGTTGAGCAGAAGCTGGATGTTCCTCACATCCACGGACCGGAAGCCTGCCATCTCGGCGTGAATACGATAGAGTCCGGCGGAGAGGTTGTCGAATTCGTAGTCGCCGCTCCGGCCTGTAACGGTGGTCAGGGTAGCGTTCGTGCCCTGGTTGGTGACAGTAACCTTCACGCCAGGAACAACGCCCGCAGGGTCGGCAACCGTGCCCAGCAGCGTCCCAGTGACGCTTTGGCAGGACGCAACCGCGGAGACCAGGAAGAGGAGGGTAAAACAAAGTCGTCGATTCATAGGATTCTCTCCGAAACGGCACGGAATCTGTAAGTGATGTGCGAGTATTGAGCCGTATAGAGAGGAACGTCAATGAAAGCGAACCATTAATCCCGAATACAGGACAAAATCGACATGATCTATTGGTGTGTACTTCACAGGACTCGGTGAGTATATATTCTAACTATAAGAATACGGTCCATTTATAAAAATGAGGCGGGAATCGATCCGATGCCGGCAAAAAATCATATAGATCTTGTGGTGAAGACGTTGAATGTGCTCGAGTCGCTTGCGGTCAGCGAGCATGGAAAAGCATTGAAGGAGATTGCAGCCGAGGTGGGGCTGGTAAAAAGCTCCGTCTTCCGCATCCTCTATACACTCAAGCAGGCGGGGTATGTTGAACAGCCCGAGTCGAACGGGGTCTATCGGCTGACATTGAAGACAGCGGGTCTATCGAGGCGCAACAGCGAGCGGCTGGGATTTGCAACTGTGGCGCGGCCGCACCTGGCACGGCTGCGGGATACGCTGGACGAATCGGTGGCCCTGGCGGAAAGGCGCACGCAGTCAGTCGTTTTGATCGATGTACTCGAGACCTCGCATCCGTTGCGGCTCTCCTTTCACATTGGCAATGACTGCCCGATTCACGCAACAGCCCTGGGAAAGGCGGTGGCAGCATTTCTTTCGCCGCGAGACCTCGCTGCTCTGCTCGGCAAACCGGACCTTCCTCAATACACGGACCGCACTAATACCAAAATGCGCGAATTGAAGGCTGAACTCGCGCGCGTGCATAAGTTGGGATATGCGGTCAATGACGAAGAGACCGTATTGGGCGCCGTGATTATCGGAGCACCGGTCTTTGATTCACAGGGAAACGCCTGCGGTGCGTTGAGTGTCAACATCCCCACCGCACGCTGCTCCGCTACAAGAAAAAAGCAGTTGATTGTCGCGGTGAGGGACGCAGGGCAGCGCATTTCCAGCGACTTGGCAGACCTCGGGTTCGTGCGGTGACGCGCCGGATCTGACCGAGAGTCGAGGCGTCGAACACAATTTGAATTCTTATATACAGAATTTGTTCTTGTGAATAGAATTCTTGCGTAGCGGCGTTCCAACGAGCAGCCGCGCGGAGGAAGTAGAACGATGCCGAATCGCCGTCTCTTTGTAAAAGGCGCGCTTGCACTCTCGGGCGCACTCAGGTTTGAGCGTAAGGGATACTCCCTGATGAGAGGCATACCGCCGTCCAGCAACAAGGACGCCGCGCTGCCGGGGGAGTATTTCCGTCGTCTTGCGAAGTGGTGCCCTGTCGTGCAGGACGAGTTACGGAGCCGAACCGGCGCTGGGCTGCGGGAGCTTGAGACCCAACATGGATGGAGCCACTTTCCTTATACGATTCTGGCGGCTGCCGTGCTTTATGCGAAGAAGCATCCCACGAACCGCTGGTATAAGGACGCCTCGATGCTGGCGCTGGCGCTGGAGATCGGCGACCTGCTGGTGAAGGAAGATGAACGCGGTACGTTTGCACCACGTCTGGACAGCTATCGTGACACGTATATGTGGGTGGAATCGTATGCGCTGTTGAAGACCGAACTGGGTGCGGAGCGCGCACGCACATGGAAAGCGGCGATCGAGAGAAATATCGGTTTGCTGGAAGGCGACATTGCCGCGTGGAAGGATTGTCCAGCGTATACGGAAAATTTTCTCGGAACGTCTCCAAACCACTATGCGTGGTGGTCGGCGACGCTGTTGGTAGGCGGAAAACATTTCGACCGCCCAACCTGGGTCGAGCTTGGCAGCGCGGTGCTGCGACGATTTGCCGCGACAGAACAAAACCCAGATGGTTATTGGGGAGAACATAATCCTGATGGGCCGACAATCGGCTACAACTACTTAACCACGCTCGGCGTTGGAGTGTATTGGGAGCACAGCCAGGATCCGAGTGCCTTGCGTGCCCTGCGTCGCGCGACAGACTTTCACGAGCACTTTACGTATCCCGATGGAAATGCCTGCGAGTTGATGAACGACCGTAACCGCTATTGGGAGGTCAGTCCCTGGGGACAGTTTGCATTCTCGAACTTCGCCGATGGACGCGGATACGCGGCGCTACTGGTGCGCAATATTCCCGACGATGTCATCGATCTGGATACGCTGGGAATGTTGGCGCAGGATGCGCTCTACTACCACGAAGGCCCGGTGGAGACATGCGCCCCCAAGTTGCCGCGCTATTCTCATCGGCTCGAAGGCCCCGCAGGAGTCAGGAAGGATGGTCCCTGGGTGACAGCACTCTCGGGAATCATCGACACCCCGCTGCCCTTAAGCCAGTGGTTTCTGGACCGACAAGCGAACGTGTCGCTCTTCCATGAGCGGACGGGTCTGATTATTGCGGGCGCAAATTCAAAGGGGCAGCCTGAGCTTGCGACATTTTATGAGAAGAGTAAGGGAACGACATACACAAAGCCACTGGGTAGCCGACTAACAATGAAAGCGACCGGCGATTGTCTCGCGGTCGCGCACCATACATTTACCTGTGAGATTCTGACACCGCCAGCTAAGCAGAATGAGCAGCAGATCCGTTTTCAGATTACAGGCCGAGGGCCTGTGCCTGATGAGGCTTATTTGGCGTTGCAGCTCTGCCTGAAAGCAGGCACAGTGATCGAGACCGGCGCTGGGCATCGCATAGCACTGACTGATGAGCGATTTGATTTGACGCCCGCGATGCTCGGCGGCTCCATTCATCATCGGGATTGGACGCTGAAGATTGACGCCGATGCCGCCTTGAGCTGGCCAGTGTTTCCTTACAATCCTTATCGCAATGGGCCGGAGACAAAGCTCGAGTTCGCGGTCGGGCTACTGCGCTTTCCATTGCGAATGCATAGCGACCCGAATCACTATGTGCGTCCCAATGAACAGACGATCCGCGTGACCGTACAGGTACCGCAAACATCCTGAGCCAATCAATATTTGAGAGAGAAGCCGCCATCCACACGGATGACGGCTCCGGTGATATAACTTGCGTCGTCAGAGACGAGGAACGTAACGGCCTTCGCGACCTCTTCAGGGAGGCCAAGCCGGCCCAGCGGAATACGTGATCCTCCGCTAGCGATCAACTCCTCCGAATTGTGGACGCGCTCGCCGGGCGTATCAATCCACCCAGGTTCGACGACGTTGACGCGAATGCGTTGCGGGGCAAGTTCCAGCGCCCAGGAGGCGGCCATGTGATTGATCGCTGCCTTGGCGCCGTTGTAAGCAGAAGCATTGGGATAAGGCCGAAAGGAGTGGACGGAGCTGACGATAGCGATGGCGCCGCCTCCCTGCACGGACATGTGGCGCGCAGCGAGTTGGCTGCAATGGAAGACGCCCCAGAGCGAAACAGACCAAGTACGTTCGACTTCTTCGGGAGACAGTTCAAGGAAGGGTTTGCGAACGCTATAAGCGGCATTGTTGACGAGGATGTCGATATGGCCCATGTCGTGAATCGATTTCTCAAACATCTGTTCAACCTGGGGCCGATTGCCAACATCTGCAAGGCATACGTGCGCGCGGCGGCCCATCTTCTGAATGACGGCAGCGAGTTCATGCGCCTCGTCTCCATTACGCCAATCGTTGATAACGACATCAGCGCCGTGGCCGGCAAGGTCGAGCGCGACGGCTCGGCCTATGCCGCGCGCGGCCCCGGTGACAAGGGCAACTTTTCCGGTGAGGTCTGGATTGATCATGTCCTGCTACCAGTCTGCAACGGAACCGTCGCGGTGAGTGCAGGCCATGGAAACCTCCGGTTGCCAGGGATATTTGGCCGCTTCCTTTTCATTGATTTCAATTCCGAGTCCCGGTCTGGTTGGTGCACTGCACTGCCCCGCTTCAAGTGGAATGAATTCGGTGACGATGTCGTTGCGCCAGGGAACGTCGGCGCGGACCATCTCCTGAATGAGGTAGTTCGGAGTAGCAAACCCCACGTGCGTAGACGCTGCCGTGCTGACAGGCCCTTGTGGATTATGACAAGCCACGGAAATCATATACGTTTCCGCCATCGCAGCAATGCGGCGTGCTTCGCTGATGCCACCGCAGTGTGAAACGTCAGGCTGGACAATGGCACAAGCCCGCTTCTCGAAAAGTTCGCGGAACTCCCATCGCCCTGTAAGCCGTTCTCCAGTCGCAATCGGGAACGGCAAGGCATGAGCAACTTCAACGAGCGCATCGATGTGTTCGGGCCAGCAAGGTTCCTCATACCAATAGAGGTTGTAGTCGGTGAGCAACCGCCCAAACTGGATGGCAGCCGCAGGCGTAGTGCGGGCATGAAGGTCGAGCATAATGTCCACGTCATCGCCCGCCGCGTTACGCATGGCCTCGACGCAGCGCATGGCGCGCTTGAGCGTGGAAGGGCTTTCGATGTACTCCGACACCGGAATAGGCATCGCTTTGACAGCGGTAAACCCTCGCTCGATGCTCTGTTTCATGCGTTCGGCGAACTCGGTAGGCTCTACTGACTTGTACATACTTTCGAGCGTGCCTCCGCCAAGGTGATCGTAGAACCGCAGCGTGTCGCGGACAGGCCCGCCGAGAAGGTTGCAGACCGGCTGACCGAGGTCTTTGCCCTTGATGTCCCATAGGGCCTGGTCAATCCCGCTCATCGCGGAGTAGTTCGTTATGCCGCCGCGCCAGAAGTATTGACGATGCATGATCTGCCAGATGTGTTCGATGCGGCGTGGATCCTGGCCGATGAGAAGGACAGCGAGATCCTCAATGGAGCCGACGACGCCTTTGGTCTTCCATTCAAGCGTGGCCTCGCCCCATCCGTAGAGGCCGGGCTGGTCGGTTTCGACCTTAACAAAGACCCAATTTCTCATGCGTGCATTGACAACCAAAGTGGAGATGTTTGTAATTTTCATGCTTCTTCCTCTTGAAACATTTCATTGAGAGACTTCAGAATTTCGTGAACGACCGTGTCTACCGCATCGGGCGAGAAGGGCGTTGCTTCGACTTCGTAACCGCCCACAGCATAAGCGGCGCGGTCCGGAATGTAGCCAAAGCCGCCGTTGGAGTAGCCCGAGACAAGCGTGAACGGAAAAGGCGAAGACTCTCTGATGCGCTGCGCAATCGAGGAGAAGGGTTCGCCCGCGACGGAGACCAATGCAGTCGGACCGATGCTGATGATCTGCATGGGCCAAGGCGTTTTGTGTTGTCCGCCATAAAGCCGAGCGTTCTCAAGACGCCATCCCATCTGGGTGGCTTGGGCCTGCATTCTCCTCGCGGCGTCCTGATCTCCAGCTTCTTTGAGGCGACGCGCTTCTTTGTTGAGTGCTTCAAACTCCATCGCGAGTCTTTCCTTCGCTGGAAAATCTCGTAAGGGCAGTTGCAGGGCGCGCGAAAAGACTCGACACCTTGGCGGAGCAATCGCGACCGGATCGTACTCATACTCCGCGATATTTGCGCCCGAGGGCATCACAGAGACAAATCTGGCAGTTCGAGGCTGCGTATCAATCGTCGTGGCAAGGCTCGCTGCTGCAAGACCAAGCTCTTTGCCCAACTGATGGTAGACCGACAGATCGCCTGTAAATCCGCGGCGCGGACCCAGATCGCCTGCTGCGCCTTGAAGGAAGAGGCAGCGGCCTCCGATCTGTTCTTCGACAAGCTGGCGCATGGGGCCGGGAAAGTCGGGAGTAAATCGCTCACATTGCCATCCCGCGGTTGTAGGGTGACAGGCGTAGTGAACGATAGACGCAAGAGCACTGCCATCTTCGCGGTCAATGCGGAGAACGTGCAGGGCGTGGTCGGACGGAGCCTCTTCGTTGACGCCGACGACACACTCGCCTGACGGCGTGAGCACGCGGCGCATTCGATTGATGCGGCATTCGCCCTGAGCGATCCCGACACGTACAGGTTCGAGGTTCTGCAATGCCTGCCACGCAGCTCCGGCAATGCTCTGCGGAAGACTTTCGAGATAGCCCATCGCCATGCCGAGACCGACGGTGATGTTTTTCAGTCGGAAGGTGTTCGCGCCGGAGTGAGTATGGCTCACAGAGAAGCGGATGTGGCTTTCGGGGACACCAGTAAGATTGGTCACCGCCTGGAGAATCTTTGTGGTCCATTCCGCGTCGAAGCCAATAGCATCTGCATCGAGAATGAGAATGCGCGTTTCTCCCTGCCCGAACGCAAGCGCAGTGACAAACAGCGGCATGTCCGCGCAGATGCCGCGCTCATGAGTCTGCGCTCCCCAGCCGCCTTGAGGGGTTCCCGGGCAGGGCGTGATGTCACAACGGCCTGTTCCGGCCAGCAGCGATTTCGCTTCGTGAGATGAATCAACTCGCATCGCGTGTCATATCCAATCCGGAGAGAGGTTTGATTTGCCTTGCTGTTTTTTGTAGTAAGTCGATCCCCGCAGGTAGCCAGTCATCCTGCAGTTGAGCCATGCTCCCCGAGACGCTGAGCGCGGCAATGAATTCGCCACGTGCGCTCACGACCGGCACGGCAAGGCAGCGAACATCGAGTTCCTCTTCCTGGTCATCGAGCGCGAAGGCCTGCTTCACAATTTTGGCGATCTCTCTCCGAAGCGCACTGGCAGTGGTAATCGTGTTTCGAGTGTATCGGGCAAACGGCGCCTGCTTGAGATACTTCTCCTGATATGACTGGGACGCATAACTAAGCAACACCTTGCCGACACCAGTGCAGTGGAGATTGGTGCGTTTGCCAATATGTGTATCAAAACGAAGAAGGCTAAGACCCTGCACTTTCTGAACGTAGACAGCCTGATCGCGGTCGAGCACGGCCAGGTGCGCGGTAAGTTGGGTTGCTGTCGAGAGCGCCTTCATCGGACGGAAGGCTGCATCGGCAAGATGCCCGGCAGGTGCGGCTTCGCGTCCGAGACGATAGGCCTTCATTGACAACATACAGTTGCGTCCTGATGCATCGCGCGTGACATAGCCGCATCGCTCGAGGGTAAGAGCAATGGAATGCGCGCTGCTTCGTGGAATATCGAGTTTGCGGCTTAGCTCGGCGATATTCATGCTCTGCGATGAGTTATCAAGTGCTTCTAGCATGGCAAAGGCGCGTTCGATCGCCGGAATGCTCTTTGTCGTCTGCATGAATGCTCTCCCTTCTAAGTATGTTGAAACAAGGGACCCCAAAACTGGAACCAGATCATATAGGCGTAGAGCGCAAGGGCGAGACAGACCAGCATGCTCCACCAGAACAGCGGGCTCCGCAAACCGGAGTTCCGCGCACGCTCAACCAACGGAAGACGCAGAAACGACTTTGACCAGACGATTTTGTCAACCACCTCCGCCGGCGAAGGTTCCGTAAACAAGGAAATGACAACCATCAGAATCAAACAGGTGATCCAGACCAGAAAGGTGCGGTTGAGAAAATTGTCGTAAGGACGAAGCAGCGGCACATAGCGAAACAGCACATACTGAACCAAAGCCGTGTAGGGAAAGCCGAAGAAGAGGATGAACGTAGCCGCCGCGGCCGTGGCTCTTCTCCAAAGCACGCCGAGGAGAAAGACGACCGAGATGGGCGCAGCTACCCACGCGCCTACATCCTGAATGAGCAGGAAGACACCGTATTTTCCGCGCGCCAACCAGAGCGAGAGAGCTAAGGCGATCAGCAGAATGATGAAGGAACTCCACCTGCCGACTTTGACCAGATGATGGTCAGTGGAGCGTGGTCGAAGTAACGGTTGATACAGATCAATCGTGAAAACCGTGCTGGACGAGTTAACGACGGATGCAAGATGCGAGAGCAACGCGCTGGCAATACCCGCCATGACAATACCCGCCATTCCTGCGGGAACCAGTGCCCGGACCATGCGGGGATACGCGAGGTCCGGATCAGGCAGTCCAGGAAACAACTTGAACGCGACGATGCCGGGGACGACGACGAGAAACGGCAGAAGAATTTTCATGAATCCAGCAAAGATAACCCCCATGCGCGCGTCCCACTCCGTGCGCGCACCGAGACATCGCTGAACAATAAACTGATTGGTGCAGTTGTACCAGATTCCGATAGACAGAAATAACGTAAAAACGCCGAACCAGGGATACGTCGGATCAGTATTGGGATAGATGATCTTGAATTTCTGCGGCTCAAGATGCATCAAGGCCATGATGCCGCCCGTTCGCATAAGACCGGCTACCGCAACGATGGTCCCTCCAATCATCAGGACAAGGAACTGAAGGAAGTCGGTCCACGCGACTGAGGCGAGCCCGCCGTAAATGGTGTAACTGCCCGCCAGAATGGCAAGACCGAAGATCGTATAGACCGGACTAATACCGAACATTCCCTCAAGTGCCTTTGCCCCTGCAAGCATAACCACGGCCATCTGTGCGACGATCCAGAGGACCAGCGAGGCCACAGCAAAGATGTAGCGACAGATCCTGTTGTAACGGCGCTCTAGAAATTCGGGCATCGTGTAAACGCCGCCGCGCAGGTAATAGGGCAGGAAGATCCAAAGCAGCACGGAGAGTGTGAACCAGTTGCCCCACTCCCATTGCGCAACAACGAAGCCCGTTGCGTAAGCGGCACCCACCATGCCTATAAAGTGTTCCGTGCTGATATTGGCTGCAATGATGGAGCCGCCAATGGCATACCAGGGGAGGCTGTCGCCGGCAAGAAAATAACCGCGCGCACCGCCTGTGGTTTTTCGTGCGGCCCACAGGCCAATGAGTACATTAATGATCAGATACGCGGCGAAGAGAATTTTATTCAGTAATGAGCCGAACATGCGTGCCCCTCGCTCCTGCGTAATTTCCTACACTACGACAGCCATGTATCTAAATTCTGCTTAACGAACTGGTCATCGACCAGATGTGGATACGTTGCAATGACCCGGTCGAGTTCCTGGGCCTGTCCGCCCGACAAATCTTCCGCCGGATTGAGACACCATCGGCCCGCAAGAAGCCCCTGCCTGCGGAGCACTTCATTGATGCCGGCGATACAGCCGTGAAAATGATGGCCCACGTCGAACAGCGCCGCGTTCATATCCGTTACTTCAGCATTGCGCAAAAGCCACTTCGGATCGACGAGCTTGCCGGACTCCACTGCCTGTCGAACTTGGCGATGGAGTTCCACAGCACACGATGTCCAGACTGACCAGTGACCAAGAAGTCCTCCCCGTATCTGAAGATCACAGCCACTGAAGTGGTATCCAGAGAGCAGATCGAGAACGATGTGGTCATCGTTGCCAGTGTAGAGGGCAATCTCATGGGACCGCCCCGATTCCGCCACACCGCGCAGAACATCCTGCGTTGCGTAACGATTGAATGGAGCGATCTTAATCCCGATGACGCTTTCAATCTCCGCAAACGCCCGCCAGAATTCCACCGGAAAGTACTGCCCTCCAACGGCTGGCTGAAGATAGAAGCCGATGATTGGCATGATCTCGCCGATTGCACGAACATGAGCGACCACTTCCGCAATCGACGAATCTGCCAGTGCGACAAGGTTAAGCAAAGCAGCGTGATATTTCAGGTCGCGTGCAATCTGCGCTTCACGTGCTGCCTGCGCAGTATTTCCGCACACACCCGCCACGCGGATTGCATCGCTTGCTCGAAGCTCTTCGGCTGCAAGGGCCAGGACGGGCTCATAAAGCCCGATGCGCGGATCGCGGATCTCAAACTGCGTCGTATGAACACCGACAGCGACGCCACCAGCTCCCGCGGCAAGATAGTACCTCGTCAGCGCCCGCTGATGCCGCTCATCCAGTTTGCGCTGCTCCGTCAATGCCAACGGGTGCGCCGGAATGACCGTACCGGCGCGGAAGCGTTCGCGCCATGTAGGACTAGAAAGTACCATCGCGCCTCTCAAATTTTGTCGGCTTGCCGAGAGTAACGCCGCCGGCGCTGAACCAGTTAGCGGTCATCTCTATGAGTTGCTCTTCATCTACCAGGGACGGCCCCAGAAGGTGCGCGCATTGCGACGCATTGCTGAGCAGAGCAGTGTTCGATTCGGTGCCAGCAAACTTCGGCGTCTTGCCAAAGCGACGTGCAAACCGCTCTGCAATCGCACGGACCGACAGGGTCGCAAGCCCAGTGACATTAAGGATTTTTGTCGGCACATGGCAGAGTGCGAATGAACGAAGACAATAAGAATTTGCATCACCTTGCCAGATCACGTTGACGAAGCCTGTAGTCAGATCGATCGGTTGTTCGCGAACGACTTTTTCGCAAATATCGACCAGCACGCCGTAACGAAGATCGACCGCGTAGTTGAGACGATAGATCAGTGTCGGCGTGCGGTGAGTATTCGCGAAATACTCGAAGATGCGCTCGCGGGCAAGTGCAGACTGAGCATACTCACCAACTGGAGCGACCGGCGTATCTTCACTGGCGCCTGCTCCATTGGCAGCGACAAACGGGTACACATTGCCAGTCGAGAAGGCGACGATGCGCGAGTGGCGGAATCGCTGTGCGGCAAGGCCCGCCATCCACGCATTGGTGGCCCAGGTAAGAGGCTGGTCGGCAATCGAACCGAACTTGCGTCCGGCCATGAAGACGACATTCGGCGCGTCCGGCAGCCCATCATACGTCGCGGGGTCGAGCAGGTCGGCCTCGATGACATCGCTACCGCGCGAGAAACGGGAGAGCAACCCGTCGCGGTCTTTGCGGGTCACTGCAATGACTTTGTGGCTCAGACCCGCCTGCTGCATGGCACGGCGCATCCGCCCGACCAGACTTGGGCCCATCTTACCGCCTGCACCAAGCACAAGAACATCGCCATTGAGCCGTGACGCCGCTTCAATGTCCAGGTGCGAGGGCGCCGTAAGAATCTCTTCAAGGTCGCTTTCATCGGTGAGTGTAAGGATCATGCTCGAGTTGCGTTCTTTCTGGTAGAATTTGTTCTACTATTAGCTTCTCGAAGCTAACGGGCCAGGACCCCCTTTGTCAATGCAGAATGTTAGGAGGCACCTAAAATGATCTCGGCACGAATCCCGGCATCTCGCGCAAAGCTGCCCGTATGGATTGCGCTTGTTGCTCTCCTGCTCCTGCCACACTGCTTCGCCACGGACCTCAGGTTAGGCATCATTGGCACCGACACGTCCCATGCGGTGGAGTTTGCACGCATCCTCAACGGCGACCCTTCTTCAGCCATGCATGTGTCTGGTGCCCGCGTCGTTGTGGCCTTTCGTGGCGGAAGCCCGGACATTGCAGCCAGCCGCGACCGGATTGAAAAGTTCAGCGCTGAGCTGCGCGAAACCTGGAAGATCCCCTTCGTTAACACCATTCGTCAGCTTTGCCCGTTGGTCGATGGAATTTTGCTCGAAAGCGTGGACGGGCGCGTGCATTTGAGCCAGTTTCGTCAGGCCGCAGCCTGCGGGAAACCGGTATTTATCGATAAGCCGCTGGCGTCCACCCTGGCCGACGCGCTCGCAATCGACAGGACCGCGCGGGCCGCTCATGTTCCCTGGTTCAGCAGCTCGTCTCTGCGCTTCGGACCGATTCAGCGGATGCGCGATGCCGATGTCACCGGTGCCCTTGTATGGGGCCCGGGACCCGTGGAAGCGCATCACCAGCTTGATCTTTCCTGGTACGGAATCCATACGGTAGAAATGCTTTTTACAGTCATGGGAACCGGGGTTGAACAAGTCACGCGTACCTGCTCTCCCCAAGCCGACGTCGTGACGGGAGTCTGGAAGGGAGGGCGCATCGGCACACTACGAGTCATCAGGCCAGAAAGCTCCTACGGAGCGATTGTGTATCGCTCAAACGGGCGTGCCGTTGCCGATGCGGATGTTTCGGTAGGATACGCACCGCTGCTTGACCAGATAGTGAAGTTCATGCAGACCCGCATCCCTCCGGTTTCAAATGCAGAGACACTTGAAATATTCCGATTCATGGATGCAGCCCAGAAGAGCTGTGAACATGGCGGCGTCCCTGTGTCCATCGTCAGGTGACTTGTGGGAGCAACCGCGGTCTGACTGGTTTACGGTCCAAATTACCTGAAGCAAGAGAGGGCGCGTCAGGGTCGGAAGCGGCGACTCAGGACCGGTGAAAGGAGCGAAGCAGTGCGAATCGTCGGATTATTTCTCTCTGCAAGCATTCTGAGTTTGCCTTTCGGCGGCCCACTTGCGAACGCAACCGTCAGGTCCGTGCAGATATGTGTGCGCGATCAGAATGGAGGAGCAATCACGGATGCATCGATCGAATTGGAGAGCAAGCCTCTGCGACGAATCGCAATCGACTCGCAGGGTTGCGCAACCCTTACACTCCCCGCGGATGCGCACGTGCGGGTAACGCGCTCAGGGTTTGTCAGCGTATCGCGAACTCTGGGCCCTGGTGCAAAGCAGACGATCGTGCTGTCCGTGGCGGCAGATGAGCAGGACGTCGAAGTGACGGCACGGACGCCGCTGGCCATGGACGCAAGCGCAAACAGCGTGCGAACCATGTCGGCAAAGCAGATGATGGAGGCGCCGGGATTCACGCTCGATGATCGGCTTCGACAGGTAGCTGGATTTCAGTTGTTTCGGCGGACAAGCTCATGGGTGGCGAATCCTACCTCCCAAGGGACTTCACTCAGCGGCCTTGGTTCAACCGCCGCCAGCCGTACCCTGGTGCTGAGCGATCAAGTCCCATTGAACGATGCGTATGGCGGGTGGATCCACTGGAATGAGATTCCTGCTCTGGCCGTGCGAGACGTGGAGTTGATGCGGGGCGGGGCCTCGGACCTGTACGGCTCAAGCTCCATCGGCGGCGTTATCAACATAACGCCTGTCGCGCCAACGCACTTTGGGTATGCTCTCGACCTGTCCGGCGCAAGCGAAGCAACTTCGAATCTGAATGGTTTGCTCACAGGCATGCAGAACAAATGGGCCGAACTTGCTGCGGCCACATTGTTTCGAACAGATGGCTATATCCTGACCGCCCCTGAGGTGCGCGGGCCTGTGGACGTGGCAGCAAACGTTCACTCGCAGAGTGGGCGCATAGAGCTGCGCCGCAGTTGGGGAGAAGACCAGGAAGTCTTTGTACGCGGAAATCTGCTCAACGAGGCGCGGAACAATGGAACGCGACTACAGAACAACGGCACGCGGATATGGCGATACACCGCAGGAAGCGACTGGACGACACGCAACACGGGACGCTTTCTGGTGCGTCTTCACGGAACAGGGCAGAAGTACCGGCAGAGCTTTTCAGCCATCAATACGGCGCGAACGTTTGAAAAACCGACGGCGCTGCACTTCGATCCATCGCAGCAGATAGGCGGAGTGACCCAGTGGGCCCGAAGCTACGGCACCCTAACCCTGGTGGCAGGCAGCGAGGTACTCGATTCACGTGGAACAGATCTTGAGGCCCACTCCGAAGTCAGCACAAGTGCTCGGCAACGAGACAAGGGCGTATACGGAGAGATGCTGTGGCAGCCGGAGGACTGGTCCTTCGCAGCCTCCTCGCGCTTCGATCACTTCGGCAGCTTCGACGCAAGGCAGATTGGCGGAGTGCCCCAGGCGCTTCCGAACATCAGCGAGAATGTCTTCGACCCTCGCATCGGGATCGTCAGAAGAATGGCCGGATGGCTGTCGCTCACGGCCTCCGGCTTTCGTGCATTTCGCGCGCCAACCATGAATGAACTGTATCGGCAGTTCCAGGTAGGACAGCAGATTACTCTGGCGAATCCAAAATTGAAGTCCGAGCGTGCGACCGGCTTTGAAGCAGGGACGTTGCTGCATGGAACGCGGCTGGACTCAATCCGGCTCGGCTATTTCTGGATACAGGTAAACCGACCAGTCGCTTCGGTCACGCTGTCCTCCTCGCCCACCAGCACGCTGTTTCAAAGGCGCAATCTGGGCCAGCTAACCAGTCAGGGCTTTACCGCTGAGTGGGACCTGCGCCCCGCCGGGTTCCTCACCCTTACAGGCGGGTATCAGTATGCGAACTCGACCGTAACAAAGTTTCAGGCCGACCCAACGCTGGTGGGAAAGTGGACCCCGGAAGTGCCGCGGAATAGCGCCTCATTGCAAATGCGCATGGAGCAGGCAAAACTGGGCGTGCTCGACATCGATCTGCGCACAAGTGGGCAACAGTTCGACGATTCAGCGAACCAGTTCAGGCTGGCAGGTTATGCTCAAGTCGATTTGCTTGCGGAACGGGCGCTCGGCCACAGCTTCAGCGTGTACGGTTCGGTACAAAACCTGTTGGACCATCAGGTACAGGCCGGGCGGACGCCATTGTTAACTCTCGGCGCCCCCCGGATCGTTTCGGTCGGTGTGCGCCTGCACTGAATCCTGTGGACTGGCCCCGGTAAAATCGCAAAATTCAACGCGGAACAGGTTGACGCTATAAAACAACGCGCGAATCGCTTCAGCCGTTCCATAGCATCATCAGCAGACGTTCGGGCCACACTCCCGCCTATAAGGCTGGACCCGTGGTAGAAACTCCAGGCGGAGAAGATGCATTCAACGGAGGCTTCGCGGTCGCCCTGTCAGAACACAAGGACATCGTGCAGACAACGCGCTTCGCCTGCGTCGTGGCCGGCATCTCGGTGACACGCAAAGGCACCGCGCCCTCCATGCCGTTTCGCACAGAAGTAGATGCCCTGCTAACGTGACCACTCAGCCGCTCAATGACTAGAAATACAACAAGCAGCGCGTGCGAATAGCATCGACCGCAAACCAGTGGGAATAAAACGCCGTCCTCACAAACTTGTGTCGTTTTGCGATGCCGAGGAAATCGGGAGTGAGAATGAAAAGACGGAGCCATGGCCAGGCTGG
>NZ_DASUBE010000086.1:0-4281 GCF_035763405.1 Edaphobacter sp. | reverse complement strand
ACCGGCAACGCTGTGAGCGGGACAGTGGCGGTCACGCTTGAGCAGAAGGACGCCAACGGCGTGGACCGTGTGTTTATGAGTACGATGACCGATGCGCATGGCCAGTTTGTCTTCTGCCCGCTGCCTTCGGGCACCTTCGACGTGGTGATTGTGGGCGAGACGAGCGGGCAGGCGGTATATGCTCCGGATGTGATCACCGGGGTTTCGACCGGCTCGGCGCTGGGGACGGTGCAGTTGCATCCCGCCGTGGCCACAGCAGCAGCGGCCAGGTTGCAGGGCATCATCACCTCGCAGAACGGAGCGAGCCCGGCGGCGGCAACCAGCATTGACGTGCTGGTGAGCGCGCTGGAGCCGATAAGCACCGGGCTGACGGTGACAATGCCGCAACTTCCGAACATGTCGAGCCCGACGCTGGCGCTGACAACCGAGAGCGGCACGGCGTGCCCGACGGGTACGGATTGCGTGAGCTACACGATGCCGTTGCCGGCGGCTGCTCCGTATGTGGGGGCGTTCTCGGCCGCCGGCACGACGCTGGCGCCGAGCGTGCTGCCTGCGGCCTACACGATGGACGCCATCGCGTTTGTGCCTCAGTCGGGCGGGACGACGGACTGCTCGCCGGGCGAGTTGCAGGCGACGCCGGTGACGCCGGTTGCCGGCTCGACGCTGCCTGTGGCTACGCTGGCGTTCAAGGGCTGCCAGTAATTTCCTTCGCTCAAACTGGAAAGAGGCCATCCGTTTCGGATGGCCGCTTTTTTGTGTCGGCGCTAATGGAAATACGTGCTTTCCACCCATCGCAAAAGACGTGCTGGATGGGGCACCCGAAGTTCTTGTCTGATTGACGGAAGGCAAAGCGAGATACAAGGGTCTCTTCACTTCGCAGCGCAATAGGACTGCGCTGCTTCGGTCGAGATAACGTGCTTTATCTGACTGGTTGGAGATAACTCACTCAAAGGTCGGAGACAGGGAGTTGCAAAGATGTGCATGCGGCGGTTAAAGAGAGGCCCCTGCCAGACTCCAGTTCTTTCCCCTCTATTGGCTCGTGTACACTTCCCGGCGGCCAGATTCTCCCCAAAGCCGTGCTGGCTAGATCGAAGACAGGAGAAAGAAAGAAATGAAAAATAGATTATTCAACGTTGTAACGGGGATGTGCGTTTTTGTGTTGCCAACTTTATGTGTTCCTTCATCCGGCGCTCAGGCAACTGAGGTTAAAGAGAAGCCCCCAATGTACTCGTATGTCGCGGAGTGGCAGGTTCCTCGGGCGCAGTGGGCAGACATGGACAAAGCAGCTTCGGCTGAGGCTTCCGTGATGGACAAGGCGCTCGCCGACGGAACGATCGTAGGATACGGCCACGATGAGACTGCGGTCCATCAGGAGAACGGTTACACGCACGACAATTGGTGGTCTGCAATGTCGATGGCAGGTCTGATGAAGGCCCTGGACCAGATAGCCGCAGCCAACAAAAATGCTCCGTCGTCCGCCCTGATGAGCGCGACGAAGCACTCAGACGCCATTCTGGTCAGCCGATATTACAACTGGCACTCCGGCTCCTGGAAGAACGGGTACGTTCACATTGGGTCCTATAAATTGAAGGCGGACGCGCCCGACGATGCGCTCGACACGCTAAGTCGGCGCCTGGTTGTGCCGCTACTGGAGAAGCTGCTGGCCGACGGTACGATCCGCGAATACGAGATCGACACAGAGGCAATTCACACCAACGCACCAGGCACGTTCTGGATTATTTATGTTGCGTCCAGTCCGGAAGGTCTGGACACCGTCAACGCCGCAGTGATTGCCAGCCAGAAGGCCGACCCGCTCTCTAGCGCGGCATTTGGTTCAGCAGTGGACGACAGCGCCCATCGCGATGAACTAGTTAAAGGGGACGGCACTTTCAAATAGTTTTGGACTTGGCTCTTCCCGATCCGCGAACGGCAAGCCTGAACGCCTGCCGTTCGTGGATGGTAGTTGTTACCGATTCGGCCCAATGTTCTGTCCTGCGTGCTTAGCGCACCTGGATGGTGGTGGAGAGTTTGATGTCGGCGGAGGAATCGCCGATGAGGAGTTTGACTGGTTCGGATTCGACGATGAACGTTTGCTGCTGTTCGTTCCAGTAGGCGAGGCTTTCGGCTTCCAGCGGGATCTCGACGGTTTTGGTTTCGTTTGGTGTGAGTGTGATGCGGTCGAAGCCTTTGAGTTCTTCGTGCGGGCGGGAGACCTTGGAGCCGAGGTGCTGGACGTAGAGCTGGACGACTTCGTCGCCGGTGTGCGTGCCGGTATTGGTAATGTCTACCGCGATGTTGATCGTGCCGTCTTTGGTGAGGCGCGTGGCGCTGGGCTTGAGATTCGACAGTTTGAATGAGGTGTAGCTGAGGCCGAAGCCGAATGGGTAGAGTGGCTGACCTTTGAAGTACATGTAGGTGCGGCCGTCGCGGATGTTGTAGTCCATCATGGGCGGGAGTTGCGTGAGCGAGCGCGGCCAGGTGGTGGTGAGGTGGCCGCCGGGGTTTGCGTCGCCGAAGAGGACTTCGGCCAGCGCGGTGCCTTCGTCCTGCGATGCGTGCGCCATGTGGAGGATCGCGGGGACGTTGGCTTCGGTCCAGTTGATGGCGAACGGGAAGCTGGAGATGAGCACGACTACGGTGTGCGGGTTGACGGCGTAGACCTGTTTGACGAGCTGCTCCTGTTGGCCGAGGTCGATGGATTCGCGGTCGCGGCCTTCGCGTCCGTCGCTGGGTACGGTGCAGGGGAGGGTGCCGTTGCCGGTCCAGTCGTGCGCCATGTCGGGGCCGCAGGTGGGGTCGTTGCCGACGAAGACGACCGCGACCTGGGCTTTGCGAGCGGCATCGACAGCTGCGTGGTTTGTCTCATCGCCTGCGTAGAGGACTTTGGTCTCGGGACCGAGGATTTTTTGGATGCCTTCGAGCGGCGTGACGGCGTAGGGAGGCGTGCCTCCGTACCAGTCCCAGTGGACGGAGTTGGCTAGTGGGCCGATGACGGCGATGGACTTGAGTGATTGCTTGTCGAGCGGGAGAGTGCTGGCTTCGTTTTTGAGGAGGACGATGGACTCGATCGCAATTTTTTTCGAGACGGCGCGGTCGGCTGCGGTGTTCCACGGCTCCGGTGAATCTTTGACGGTGGAATACGGCACCATCGAGGGTGGATCGAGCAGGCCGAGCTTCAGCGTGACGTTGAGCTTGCGGCGGACGAGTTCGTCGAGGTCGGCTTCGGTGATGGTGCCGGCTTTTAATGCGGCGCGGGTTTCGTCTTTATAGGTGTCGAGGAATTGGTTGACGCCATTCTTGAGGCATGCGACGACGGCGGCCTGCTGGTCGGGGAAGCTGTGCGAGTCTTTGACGAGAGCGCGGACTGCGCCGCCGTCGCTCGAGACGACATTGGCTCCCCATTTGTCGATGACCACACTTTTGATAACCGGATTGACAGCCATGTGGGTGCCGTTCCAGCCGTTGTAGCTGGCCATGACGCCGGTGCCGCCGCCGTCAAGGAAGCCCATGCGGAACGGGACCGAGTAGTACTCCCAGAAGAGGCGCTGGTCGAAGTCGGAGGAGGTCTTGGTGCGGTTGTCCTCGTTCGAGTTGGCGAGGAAGTGCTTCATGAGCGAGGCGGCCTGCCAGTATTTGGGATTGTCGCCTTGCAAACCGTGGATGAAGGCCGTGACCATGGTGCCGTTGAGGAATGGGTCTTCGCCGTAGACCTCTTCCGAGCGGCCCCAGCGCGGGTCGCGGGCGAGGTCGGCCTGCGGGCCCCAGAGCATCAGCATGGGGTGGTGGTACTTGGCGGTCTGGGTGATGAAGCGGGCCTCGTGGCCTTCGACGGCGGCGGCTTCGCGGACGAGGGCCGGGTCCCAAGTTGCTCCCATGCCGGGCGGCTGCGGGAACTGCGTGGTGGGGATGGCTGGATGCGCGTAGGGGCCGTTCGCTACTTCACGCTGAACGACGCCGTGGATGCCTTCAGAGCTTCCGAAGCTGGGGATGCCGAGGCGTTTGATGGACGTGTCGGTCGAGAGAAAGCCGATCTTCTCCTCGGTGGTCATCAGCGAGACGACGTTCGAGATGCGCTGGGCGGCAGGGAGAGATGGGTTTTGGAATGGGTACTTGTATGACTGCGTCTGCGCGAGGGCTGGTGTGAGGGCGAAGGCGGCGAGAGCGAGGGCAACGGCGAGCGTTCTGGTGTGCATGATGGCCTTGGGGTTCTCGACGATCAGGGCCACGCACGATTTCACGATGCGCGGGCGGGCTGTTCGTGAGAGAGTGCCATGCTATCAC
>NZ_DASUBE010000085.1:0-27595 GCF_035763405.1 Edaphobacter sp. | reverse complement strand
GCCGAGGTCGTCGGGGCCGGTGTTGCAGCAGTTGTCGCGGTAGAAGCCCGTCGTTGGATTGGCAGGCCCGCAGCCACAGGTAGCAAGCGGTTGGCCAAGGACGTTCCGGCTAGGAGCTTTGGTGGGTTCGGTGGCGGGCATGGATCTATTGTAGGACCCTCAGAAAGCGACTGCGGATTGCGCGGAAAAAACGGATAAAGCTTTTCAGTCTTTATCAGCGTTTATCCGCGCAATCCGCCGTCGGCATTTGAGTACCTACTTTGCTGTGAGAGCGAGTTGCTGCTCGTACTCTTCGTAGGGCCCTTTGTGGTCGGTGATATGGAAGTCGGTGGGGCCACCTTCGAAGTGCCAGACGCGCGTGCCGGCCTCTTCGATGAGGTCCTGGTCGTGTGTGACAAGAAAGACGGTGCCTTCGTACTTCTGGATGGCCTGGTTGAGAGCGTTGATGGCTTCGAGGTCAAGGTGGTTGGTGGGCTCGTCGAGCACCAGCACATTGGGCTTCTGCAGCATGAGTTTGCAGAAGAGCAGGCGGGCAGCTTCGCCTCCGGAGAGGGCTTCGGTCTTCTTCATGCCCTCTTCACCGCGGAAGAGCATCTGGCCGAGGATGCCGCGGATGTCCTCTTTGGTGGCCTTGGGGTCGAAGGTATGGAGCCACTCGGCGGCGGTGGTGCCTTTAGGAATAGACGAGGTATGGTCCTGAGCGAAGTAGCCGATCTGCGCCTCGTGCCCCCACTTGACTGTGCCGGAGTCGATGGCTGTTGCGTCGGACTCGTCGAGACCGGCGTTGCTAAGCAGCGCCTTGAGCAGCGTGGTTTTGCCCTGCGCGTTGCGGCCGATGAGCACGACCTTATCGCCGCGCATGACCGAGGCCGAGAAGTTGCGGATGACGTGCTCAACCTTGCCGTCGGGCTGGGTGTAGCTCTTGTTGACGCCTTCGAATTCCAACAGATGTTTGCCCGAGGGGCGGAGCATCTCGAAACGGATGTAGGGGCGCTGGATGTTCGAGCGCGCGAGTTCAGTCGTCGCCAGGCGCTCGACCTCTTTCTTGCGCGAGTTGACCTGCGACGAGCGCGTGCCGGCGGAGAAGCGCGCGATGAAGTCGTTCAACTGCGCGATCTTCTTTTCGCGCTGCTCGTTCTGCGCCTCGATGCGGGCGCGGACCTGCGTCTTCTGAAGCACCATATCGTCGTAGCCGCCGGTGTAGGTGATGATGGTCTCGTAGTCGATGTCAGCAATGTGGGTGCAGACCGAGTTGAGGAAGTGGCGGTCGTGCGAGATGGTGATGACGGTGCCGTTGTAGCGGTTGAGGAAGTTTTCGAGCCAGTGGATCGAGTCGAGGTCGAGGTAGTTCGTCGGCTCGTCGAGCAACAACGCCTGCGGGTTGCCGAAGAGCGCCTGCGCCAGCAGCACGCGGACCTTCTGGCCACCCTGCAGCTCACTCATCTTGCGCTCGTGGACTTCGTCGGGGATGTCGAGCCCTTGCAGGAGTACGGCGGCGTTGGCTTCGGCCTCATAGCCATCCTCGTCGCCGACGATGCCTTCGAGTTCGCCCAGGCGAGAGCCGTCCTCGTCGGTCAGCTCGGGCTTTTCGTAGATGCGCTCGCGCTCTTCGAGTGCCGCCCAGAGAGCCTTGTTACCCATGATGACGGTGTCGATGACGCGGAAGGCGTCGAAGGCGTACTGGTCCTGACGGAGGACGCCGATCTTTTTGGGGCGAACGACGGTGCCCTTCTGGGCGTCGATCTCGCCGGTCAACACCTTCATAAAGGTGGATTTGCCGGCGCCGTTGGGGCCGGTCAGGCCGTAGCGACGGTCCTGGGTGAAGGTGACAGAGACATCCTCGAAGAGCAGCTTCGAGCCATAGCGCATGGTGACATTGGAAACGGAGATCATTTCTCTCTATTTTCTCATGCCGCGGCAAGAAAACGGGCGGCGCACGATGCGCCGCCCGCGTTGATTCAACGGTGAGCTAGAAGCGCAGAAACGCCGAGAACTGATAGATTCGCGGCTGGTTCTCCTGCGCGGTGACTTCGCCGAAGGTAGAGCTGGTCCAGTCGGTGACGGGCGTGTGGTTGGTGCCGCTGCCGCCGTAGACCGGGTGGTTGAAGACATTGATGACGCCGAGGCGGAACTGCAACGACAGTGGCTCATAGACCCGCGCGAGGCTGAAGTTGCGCTGCACCGCGCCGTCGAACTGGTTCATGAAGTCCGCACGCAAGCCGTCGAAGCGGATGGGCAGGGTGCGAATCTGGTACTGGTTGCCATAGGAACCCGCTATCTGACCGCTAGTGGCCTTGCTGGTCGTCGTGGCCCAGTTTGCCGGGTTGAACCAGAGACCCGCGTTCGAGCCGGCGATGCTCTTCTTGTAACCCGAGCGCCCCCAGGACGAGCTGGCCGGGTTCGAGCCAAGGAAGACCGGCAGCGTCGAGGACGGGTTGAAGCTGAGCGGCTGGCCGCTCTGCACCTGGTAGACGCCCTGCATCTGCCATCCGCCCGCGATTGCAGCGGCGATGCCGCCTTGATTCAGGAAGCGCCGCCCGCGTCCCCACGGAAGCTGGTAGATGCCCGAGTTGGCCAGCCGGAAGGTACGGTCGTTCTGCGAGAGCCCGTACCACGGAGCCGGGTCCGAGGGGTTCAGGTACTGCGTCGCGTCCATCGACTTCGACCACGTGAAGGCCGAGGTGAAGCTGGCCCCATTGGTGAAGCGGCGCACCAGCGACGCCTGGAACGAGTGGTAAATGGACATGCCGCTCGTGATGTAGGCCGAGACGCCGGTGTACTCCGGATAGGGCCTGAGGAGCTGGCTGACTGCGATGGTGCTCTTCCCTCCCACGCTGCTCGTGCTGGGGAGAACCTTGTAGAACGGATTGGCGACTGTCGTGGACATCTTCGAATTGATGTCCGCGTCGTAGCCCGCCGTGTAGGTGGAAAGATACTGCGCGGGAACGGCGTCGTACTCCTTCTGGATCGGCAGATGGAGGCCGTGATTGCCCACGTAGCTGACGTCGGCCAGCCACGCGCCGATCTGGCGCTGAATGCCGAAGCTCCAGCGGATGTTGTACGGCGTCTTCGGATTACTCGGCTGGAACGTGACCGACTGCCCGACGAACGTCGAGAGCCCAAGCGAGTTGCCTGTGGGATGCACAATGCCAGACGGGAAGGGATTCGCCAGCGTGCTGGTGAACGTCACGCCGCTGTCGGGCGAACCGCTGGCCGAGGTGGTCTGCGTGAAGCCCTGCTGCGGCAACAGGAAAGTCGAGGTCGAGCCGGAGTTGCCGCCCGACATGTAGAAGGTCGAGAGCGAGTCGTCGAAGATGCCGAAGCCGCCGCGCACGACCGTGTTATTGGCCACCTGGAACGAGAAGCCCGCTCGCGGCAGCACGTTGATGATCGACGTGTGATAGGTCTGGTGTCCATTGAGCGACGTACTCGGATCGCCCACGAAGCGCAGGCCGCCGTTCACCGTCCAGTTCGCGGCCGGAATCAGCGCCGGGTTGGTCGGCGCGATCGCGGCGTACTTCGCCTGGGCCGCTGCCGCCGCCGGGTTGGCAACGTTGAAGTCGAAGTAGGTATTCGCTTTCTGGTTGCGCTCGTTGTTCGGTCCCTCGTACTCGAAGCGCACGCCGAGGTTGACGGTCAGGCGCGGCGTCGCCTTCCAGTCGTCCTGTAGCCACTCCGCCATGTAGTTGGAGCGCGAGGCGAGGTTGCTGTTGATGGTGATCGCCGACGAGCTCGGCAGGCCGTACTCAAACTGCGCCAGGCCGAAGCCAAGGCTCTGCGCCGAGGTCAGGCTGTTGGCCGTCGTGTAGGAGCCGTTGTGCTGGTAGCGCCCGTTGGACTGCGTGTTGATGCCGGCGTTGGTGTTGTACATGCGGTACTCGTAACCGGCACGGAGGAAGTGGTTGCCGATGAGCTTACTGACCTGAATCGAACCCAGTGTAATGTCGTCGTGCGAGAGCACGCCGTTGTCGGAGTTCAACGACTGATAGCCGGTGATGTCGAGGCGTGGGAAGAAGTCCGCAGTAGGCCCGAGGCCATCGACCAGATAACTCGGCATCCCGATCGAGGTCGCGTTCAATATGCCCTGCGAAGGAACGACATTCTGGTTGACGAACCGTGTCCAGGTGAGGTGTGCGTCCAGCACCAGCGTTGGGTTGATGGTGAACGTATATCCGAAGGCCGCGCCCTTGTTCTGATAGGTCAGCGTGGTTCCACTGACGGGAGTGAAGTAGGCGTTTTTACCGGCCTGAAGGCGGCGGCTCTGCACAAAGTGTCCGAAGAGCTGCTGCCGCGGGCTGATGGTGTAGTCGCTGCGCACGACGTAGGAGTAGTAGTAGTCCGGCTCGGCCTTGGAGTAGGTATAGTTGCCGCCGCCGTTCGAGTTCGGCGTGGTGTTCGGCTTGGGATAATATTTGAGCGCCGCGGCGGCGATAGGGTTGATGCTGGTGATGATGTTACCGGGAATTGGATCGCGGGCCACGCAGGTATTGGCCTGGCCCTTGCTGTTGACTCCGCAGAGAGTGGCCGAAGTCACCGAATGCCCGCTGGTGGGATCGTAGAGCTGATACTTGTTGCTCGTTCCGGCCGGATGCTTCGGGTCAAGCGCATACAACTCAGAGAAGTCGCCGCCGCGCTCAGCCAGGCTGGGAATGGTCTGTGTCAACACATTGGGCGTTGCCGAGCGGCTGTGCTCGTAGCCTGCGAAGAAGAAGAGCTTGTCGCGCTTGATGGGTCCGCCAATCGCGCCGCCCTCGCGCAGCCAGGTTGCCTTGGCCAACTGTCCCGGGCCCAGGTGCCAGTAGTTCGTGTTCAGCGTCGGGTTCTGGTACGACGCATACGCTACGCCGTGGAACTGGTTGGTTCCGCTCTTGAGCGCGGTATTGACGAAGCCGCCCGAGGAGTGGCCCTCGGTCGCGTCGTAGCTCGCCGTCTCCACCCGGTACTGGCCCACAAACTCCGTCGAGGGTGTATAGGCCGAGAACCGGATGCGGTTGTCGGGCGCGCCGTCAAGACGGTACTCCATCGAGTTCAGCATCGAGCCATTCACCGAGACGGTCGCCGTGCTCGAGTCATACGCATGGATATTCGGATTGACGCCCGAGACCAGGAGCCCGGGAGCGAGCGTTTCCAGCGTGAAGGGATTGCTGTAGACCAGCGGCAGCTCCTGAATCGACTTCTCCTCGACCACCAGACCGATCGAGCCGGTCGTCGTCTGGAGCTGCTGCACGCCGGTGGTGACTTCGACCACCTCGGAGTTGCCGCCAATCTGAAGCGCGATGTTCTGCTGGTTGGTCTGATTAACGTCAACGACTGTATGGGCGTGGTCGGCCTTCTTGAAGCCTGTGCGCTCGACCGTGATGTCGTAGGAGCCGGGATTCAGATTTTGAAAGTTGTACACACCGTCGTTGTTGGTCACGGCCTTCTGGACGACACCAGTGGCTTCATTGCGGAGAACGACGGTTGTCTGCGGAAGAACGGCGCCGCTATTGTCGGTGATCCTACCACTGATGCCTCCACGATCAGCCTGAGCGGCAAGAAACATGGGGAAAGCGGCAAGAAGCAGCGCGAAAATGCTGACTTTGAGTATGCGCATTTGGTTGGCCTCGTGAGTACTACGTCTACAATCTGTCAAACTGGAGCCACGTCGAATCAGGAAGCACGAGTGGTCTGTCCAATTATTTGGTCAAATTATCATTGGACAAGACAATCCCTGTCAACAGGGTTACAGGAAAGCCGCTGTCTCCCCCAAACGATGTATGGCCCAACTGCCCGTCGGGGATAAAGCTGAGTCTATGACCGTCTCCCGGTGGATTCTCGTCGCCCTGCTTGCCGTTGCGCCAGCCTGTTCGCGCGCCCAGAAGCCGTGCCTCAACGGCCTGCCCGACGATCTGCGTGCCGCCGTCGAACAAAACAACTGGAAGATCGTCCAGCGCGAAGATCTCTCCGAGTCCGACCTTCATTTCTGGAAGGACCGGCATCCGGGCGAATGCCCCGGCGTGGCTGCGGGCAACTTTTCTCCCCACGCCAAACAGTCGTTTATCGTGGCGGTTTTTCAACGCGACGAAGAAAAGAACCTGTTGGAAAAGGTGCTGCTGGTGACGGAGAAGAAGCATCAGCCTGTCACCGAAGACGCCGTGACTACGATGGCCGTCGCGACGCCCTATGTGGTGTGGAAGCTGCATAAGGGCCGCTACCTGGGCATCGACGGAACCAAAGCATCGATCTCGCGCGACTCCTTCGTCTTTGAAAAGATGGTGGGACCGGCCAGCCAGTACTACTACCAGGGCGACCATCTGCGCTCGTTCGTGCTCTCGCGGTAGGCGAAAAGAAGCGACCGGCAAGGTCGATGGCCTATGAAGTAAAGCCATCTTCCCCGCCGGTCATTTCGTTGCTAACGGCTAAATATCAACCTTCGGGAAATCTCCCTGCGGCTGATCCGAGATGCAGAGGATCGACGAGATGGTGTCGTTCTGCATGTTGAATGACGGATCTTCTACGAACTTGTAGTAACCCGGTCCAACGGTGGTAAACGCCCCCTTGAATCCGGCATTCTCGTAGAAGCGCCAGGTTCCGGCGGTGATGACCACGGACGATATTTTGTCGTTCCAGTCATCGCCGACATATCCCCAGCCCCATCCGGGCGGGAAGTTGAAGCGCCAGTCTCCTCCGGAGAAGTTGGCGTCCACATACACGACTACTTCAGGCAGGATGTACATAGTGTCCACCTTTCATGAGTGAAGAAGCGTTGACATTGCTCCGCGTTTGGGCGGATCAGCTTCCGGATGAGCCTGAGCCCGACGCATACAGCCGCCGCGGCCCGGCCTCCTTCGTGCTGGTGGAACCGGCTGTTCCAGCCGCGACATACAACCGTCGCGGACCGGACTCCTTGGTGCTCTCGTTTTCAGGAACAAGCGGATGCGCGCCTTTTCCTTTTGCGGTTTCATTTGGACCCTTGTTTGCCATGATCTTCCTCCTATGGCAGCGAGATGACACAACCGCGCGCGAAGCACAGGCATCGAGGGCCATTCTGGCCCGTTCGGCCCCGGATGGGGCTGTAGCTGGGTAACTCGGTGAGGCCCGTATGCCGGCCTCAAACCTGAGAGAGAAGGCCCGTGATACAAAAGCCATTCATTCATCCCTGGGCCCGGGAAATCGAGTGCGGAGAACGATAGGCCCGTCAAGAGGCGTTGTCAACCTTGCCGCGTCTTTTAATTTCATTGACGCGAAACAACCTGAAGCTGCAAAATTCCTCTCTGAATCTGAGGCACGCACGGGTGTGAGCTGCAGGTATCGATCCGAACGCCACTCCGTGACCATCCACCCTTCACCTGCCAGCCCTCCCGGCAGCGGCCTTCTAATTCCAGCACCACAAGGAGAACTCAGGAATGTTCATCATCTGGTGGATTATCGTTGGACTCATCGCAGGCTTCATTACCGGCAAACTCATGAAGGGCAGCGGCTACGGCGCGCTCATGGACATTGTCGTCGGCATCATCGGCGCCATCATCGGCGGATACCTCATGCGCCTGTTCGGCTTCGCCGGTCATGGCGGCATGATCTACACCATCGTGGTTGCCATCATCGGCGCAGTCATTTTGACCTGGATCATTCGCCTCGTCACCGGCAACAGATCAAGAAACATCTGAAGAAACACCTCGGCCTCAGGAAACCTTGGGTGACATTCAACGCTCGTCCGCGCGATGGTTCATTCGTCGCGCTGGCGGGCGTGTATGTACCTGTGGCGCTTCATCGCTCGAAGACCACTCGATGCCGGTTGAGCCACCAGCAGGCTCCGCTACCTGCCTGAGGAAAGATCGACCGACTGCACGCCACCACCGCCGTCCCGTCGAAGTAGTACTCTTCCTTGTTGCCTTTGAGCGGCGCGACCACAAAGCGGCTGACCGTCACCTTGCCCATGCCCGTGCCCAGCTTCGCGCGCACGCCCCACACTGCCATGTCGCCCACATACAAGAATGCCAGGGCAACCGCCAAACCGACGAGCGCCCTGGCCGCCATCCGCCTCATGGCAGAAATCTACATCAAAAGAGATGCATCGCCATGCTCAAAACAGACGCCTGAAACGTAGGCGAAAGCGGGCCGTGAAACACGCACCCAACGCTTCAGGTCTTTGTGCTCCAAGCAGGAGGAAGCTGAAAGTCAGCGTATTCTTTCGAGCTTCCCCCTGGAACGTGGCTCCCGGCTGGCCGGGCCACAGCAAATACCGCAGCAACACAACAGACTAAGGAGTACACCGTAAAACAGACCATAGAGAACCAATACAGCAGCACAGCAAATACTTCAGTACGAACGCGTCTCTCTCGGCCGCGTTATCTTTTTCACCCTGACTCTGCCATAGTTCCGCCGCTTCCGCAGAGTCATTGCAGAAACCATCATCCCCAGGCCCACCAGCCAGACGCTCGGAGGCTCAGGGACCGGCGCAGGATCGACGGCAAACAGATCGTGCGCCAGAGGAGCATTCGACGTATCGACCACCGAAACCAGCGTGTCGCTCTCACCATTGATGAAGACCGCATCTCCCAGCGCGTTGATAAACCCTCCGTCGAACGATCCGTTGGTCAGGAAGTCGGTCAGCGGGTCGGTCCCCGTCCAGACGCCTTTGACATTACCCAGATAACCGCCCAGCAACTGGTGCCCGTTGTTGCAGACGCCGGATAGCGTCCCGGCCGTGCAGGCCGCTCCGTTGTCCCAGTTGAGGGTTGGGGCGGCGGTCGAGTACACCGGGTTCTGCTGGCCCACGTAGTAAGTTGCAAAGCAGCTCGAAGCTCCCGTTACCCCGCCGCACAAGGTGTTGAACGGGCTGAGCGAGTTCGAGAGATCGACCACAAAATTGCCCGATGCATCAATCCCGTAGAAGTTCTCGTTCTGCGTATAGGCCACCACATTCACCGAAAAGGTGTCGCCAAACGCCGAAAGAACGCTGAATAAAAAGACGCTTGCCGTCAGAATCACACCAATCACGTAGGTTTTGATGGACGGCAGCATGAAATAGAGCCTCGTATGCATCATCTTGCACGTTCATAAAGCAACCGATGTGCCAAATTCTCATTTATTTAGAATGAATGACTTACGAGTCACCAGTCGCAAGTGTGCAAATTTTTGCCACTTTATCGTTCTAGAGAATTACCACTTTGCCGGCTTGGGGAAAGTCACCGTGCGGAGGCCACGGACCGAGTTCCCCACGTAGACAACCTCTGCTGAGTCAATATCCTCGGGGGTCAGCACCTGCTCCTCAGCGCCCGCTTCCAGCAGATGCCGCCGCAGCACTCCAGGCAAAACTCCGCACCGGACGGGCGGGGTCAGCAGCCTGCCGTCTTTTCGGATGAAGACGTTGCTGATCGTCCCCTCTGTCACCTCGCCGCGCTCGTTCAGGAAGAGCACCTCGTCGAATCCATCGGCACGCGCCCGGGAAAGCTCGCGGTCGTACATCTCCCGTCGCGTCGTCTTGTGCCGCAGGAAGACATCGCTGGAGAACGTCCGCTGCGCCGACCACCGCACCCGGCAGTGAGCCTCGTCCGCAGCGAGCACGGCAGTCATGACCGAAATGCTGCCTTCTTCGTCGAGCAGGAGCCTCACGCGGTAGCGGCTGCCGGGCTCGAATCGCCGTGCCTGCCCGGCAAGCTGCGCCACAATGGCGTCCCGGTCACAAGAGAAATCAAAGTATTCTGCCGAACACGCCAACCGGTCGAGGTGCATGGCAAGCAGAAAGTACTCGCCGTCCCAGAGCATCGTTTCGATCAACTGCATGACATGCCGTTCGCGCGTCAGAAACGCAGCCTTCAGCAAGCATTCTTTGTACTCGTCTTCGGGCACAGAGTCGGCGACGATGCCGCCGCCCACGCCCATCCGCGCCTGGCCGTCTGCAAGCACGAGCGTGCGGATGGCGACATTGAAGGCCGCCTTCCCCTCCGGCGAGATGTAGCCGATGGCTCCGGTGTAGACGCCGCGCGGGCCGCGCTCCATCTCGCGGATAATCTCCATCGTCCTGACCTTGGGCGCGCCGGTAATGGAGCCTCCGGGAAACATGGCCTTGAATATCTCGTAGTGCGAGAGCCCGTCGCGCAGCTTGCCTGTGATGGTCGAGGTCATCTGGTGCAGCGTGCGGTATCGCTCAATGGAGAAGAGGTCTTCGACCTCGACAGAGCCCATCCGGCAGATGCGGCCCAGGTCGTTGCGCAGCAGGTCCACGATCATCAGGTGCTCGGCGCGGTTTTTTTCATCGTGCCGGAGCCGCTCTGTCATCCGGGCATCTTCAGCGCAGTCAATCCCGCGTGGCATGGTGCCCTTCATGGGCCGCGTCACGATGCTGCCGTCTTCTATTTTGAAGAACAGCTCCGGCGAGAGGGAGAGGATATGCTGTCCGGCGCAATGCAGCAGCGCGCTGTAGGCTACCGGCTGCTGCCGTGCGAGCGAGCCAAATGCCGCATCCGGGCTTAAATCAGTGGCAACATTCACACGGTCCGTGAAGTTCACCTGGTAGGTGTCGCCGGCGGCGATGTACTCCTGTATCTGGCGGATCTTTGCGCAGTACTCCGCCTCGGAGGTATTGAGCGTGACGGCTTCGGCAAATCTTGGCGGTAGAGCTGCGGATGAAGATGGAACGGGCAGAGTGAACTCCCCCTCGAAGCATCCTCGCTCGTGATCGAAGACGACTGGCTTGCGATAGACACCGAACCACGCCAGCGGCAGGTCTTCGCTTCCAGCTACGGCATCGCCGACGCGCTCGAAGTGATAGCCGCACTCATAGCCGACGTATCCAGCGACGTGGAATCCTGCGGCAAGCGCCTCTTCCATCTGTCGAAAAAGCTCCGGCACCTCATCGAGCGTCGTCGCCTGAATCACTCGCTCTGCGTTCAGAAAGACAAGGCTGCGCTGATTCTCGGCATCGAAGCGGGATGTCTCCAACAGAACAGCGTTCGGAGTGCTGGCCACGAGCGTGTGGAGTTGAGGTGGAAGCTGCCACCAGCGCATCAGGCCATCACCGCGCGAGTTTCCTCACGCCGGAGCCGTCGGCAACGAGCGCCGCAGTTGCCATGTTCAGGAACAGCCCATGCTCGACCACGCCGACGATCGCGCGAATCTCGGCCGCAACTTTCGCGGGGTCGGCCATCTCGCCACATGCGCAGTCAAGGATGAAGTTGCCCTCGTCGGTGATGTAGTCAGAACCGTCTTTGGCGTGGCGGCGAGTGGGATGCAGCCCGAGGTCTGTCAACCGGCGCGAGACCAGCGGCTCGGCCAACTGGATGACCTCGACCGGCACGGGAAACTTGCCCAGTAGCGCAACCACTTTGCTTGCGTCCGCGACGATGACGAACTGCTTCGCCGCGCTGGCTACGATCTTTTCGCGCAGCAGCGCGCCGCCGCCGCCTTTAATCAGGGCCAGATGCGGACCGACTTCATCGGCTCCGTCGATGGCTACGTCGATCGTCTGCACACTGCGGAAATCGATAACCGGAATGCCAAGAGAGACGGCGAGGTCTTCGCTGGCCCGCGAGGAGGCGATGCCCCGCACCTTCAGTCCGGCCTTGACCCGCTCACCCAGCAGGCGGATGAAGTGCGTCGCGGTCGAACCCGACCCCAGTCCTACCACCATGCCTTCCTCGACAAATTCCAGGCTCTTGCGAGCCGCCTTGACCTTTGCGTCGTCTACACTTTGCATAGCAAGTATCTTAAATCACTCGCGGCAGAGTACCAGGCGGGCGGGCCAGTAAATCCACGCATGCGACCATCCAATCCCTTAGCGCACGTACTCCAGCAACCGAGGTCCAATGCCTGAATGAGACACAGGAACTTTTTGGCCGTCCTGGCCCTGCTCCCGACTCTGTTTTTGGCGGACCATACAGCCCGCGCTCAGGCTGCACCCACCGCCATTCAGCCGCTGCGCCTCTCTGCCTTCGGCGGGGTAACGGGCACCTACACTAACTTCAACGGCGGCAAGAATGCCGGCTTGACCCTCGGCGGCGACCTCACCTTCCAGACCGTGCCCTACGTCCGGCCCTCGCTGGAGTTGCGCGGTACAGCACCCTTCGACAGCGGCAAAATCGACCGCCAGATCAACTTCCTCATCGGCCCCAAGGTCGAATACCCCTGGCACCGCTTCCATCCCTACGGCGACCTCCTCTTCGGCCGCGGACTGATTACCTTCCTCCACGGCGGCTATCCCCAAAATGGCCTGCTGTATGTCAGCTCCGGCACCGCCGTGTACTCCTTCGGCATGGGCGTGGACTATGACCTGACGAACCGCTGGGCCGCCAAGGCCGACTTCCAGCTTCAGCACTGGCACACTCCCATCACCGGAGCCTCGACCATCTATCCCAAGGCGATTACCTTCGGAGTGGTGTATCACTTCGACTTCAATAACCGCCGCCGGCAACGCTGAAGTCGCAGGGCGGGCATCCTCAACAATCGAAACGGCATCTGATTCGATGGATTTCCCGCTTCAGCCGGAGTGTGTGCTCCTGTCGAAGTGTCTCTTTGCTGACCGGCTTCAAAAATTTCATTTAGGGAGAGTCACAGATGGCCCGTGTTAAATATCTTTTTCTAGCTGCCGCTCTACTTCTCTTTACCGCAACCACGCCGCTGGCGTTGGCCCAGGCCGCCAACTCCACGTGGTCTCAGGAAGACACTGTCCGCATCGTCAAGGACGTCCAGAAACAGCTCGCCAGCCTTCCCAATTACGCGGTCTTCGACTGGATCACTTTTGGCATTCACGGCAAGACCGTCGTTCTGCATGGTTATGCTTCACGGCCCACGCTTAAGGACGATGCCGGACGCGCCGTGAAAAACATCAAAGGCGTTGAAAGCGTGGACAACCAGATCGAGGTTCTTCCCAACTCGCCGAATGATGACCGCATCCGCGCTGCTGTCTATAACCGCATCTACACTGCGCCCACGCTGCGCATGTACAACGCCAACCAGGGCCGGCTGGGCCGCGGTCTGAGCGTCGCCCGCATGGCTGGCGGCATTACCGCCGATCCGCCTATCGGATACCACGCCATCCATATCATCGTGAAGAACGGCAATGTGACGCTGTTCGGCGCGGTGAATAACTCGAGCGACGTCGCCGTGGCCGGGATGCAGGCCAACTCTGCCCCCGGAGCCTTCAGCGTAGACAACCGACTGGTCGTGGCAGGCGCTCCACGCAAAGAGAAGTAGTGCCGTATCGCTGCGGGGGTACACTGCTCCCGCAGCGGCTGAATGCAGCCCTCCCCTGCTGCACCGTATGACCACATTTCTTTAAAGGTTGAAGAGTTCGCGGAGCCGTTTCGTCTGCGAGCGGCTGACCGGGACTTCGGTCTTCTTCGGGTCGTCCATCCTTAACTGATAGCTCGACTTGAACCAGGGCACGACCTCGCGGATGTGCTGGATGTTGACCAGAAACGAGCGGTGCGCACGCCAGAACATCTCCGGGTTGAGCTGGTCGGCCAGCTCCTCGAGCGTGCGGCAGTTCGAGTGACCTTCGACCGTGGGCGTCACCACGCTGATCGTCCCGTCTTCGATGGAGGCAAAGCAGATCTCGCGCTGGTCCACCAGCAGCAGGCGGCTGTGCGCGCGAACGACAACCTTGCCCATGTTGGCTTTCGGGGCCTGCTCTTCGATCAGCCGCAGCAATGCGTCCAGCTTGGACTCGCTGACCGACTCCGCCGGAGCAGCCAGCCGCACCGCCGCCTTCTCGATGGTCTGCATCACGCGCTTGCGGTCGAACGGCTTCAGCAGATAATCGACCGCGTTGACCTCGAAGGCGCGCACCGCATATTGATTGAACGCCGTGGCGAAGACCACCTGAGGCATCGGGATCTTGCGGTCGAGCAGCTTCTTGAGCACCGCGAAGCCGTCGAGTCCGGGCATCTGGACATCGAGAAACACAACGTCCGGTTTGTGGGTGCGGATGAGTTCGACCGCTTCGATGCCGTTGGTTCCCTGCCCCAGAATCTCGACACCGCCGGCTTTCTCCAGAAGATACTGAAGCTCCTGCCGGGCCAATACTTCGTCGTCGATGATTAACGCGGTCAGCGGCATACGAGTGACTTAGTCACTATATACGCGCAGCCGCGCAGGCGCCTGGTCCTCGGCCAGATCGTGTCCGCAGTTCTTGCAGAACACATCCGTGATGAGCACGCCGCGGAAGCACTTTCCGCAGACAGGAGCCATCTGGAATTGGCATTGGGGACAGAAGTGCGCCGACGCATCCAGCTCCGTGCCGCAGTGCGGGCAGGGCGTCAGCATGGGCTGACGAAGCAGGAAGTACACCACCGCGCCGATGCCTCCAGGCATCACGACCACAACCAGCATCCACAGGCCGGCAGGCATCCGGCGGCGCTTGACGTCGCGGCTTACATAGCCAACCAGCAGGACGTAGCTGGCAAACGTCGTTCCCCAGAAGTAGCCCGCCAGCAGCCGCATGGTCAGCAGTTCATGCTTGTGATGAGGCATGACGCCGTGAAACAGATACTGAATCGCGACAAAGACCACGATGGCCAGCACGACCGACCACGCAGGGATCATGCTCAACTGGTCGTCGCCAGTCGTCGCCCTTCGCGTCTCGTCCGCTCTTTGTCCACCGAACATCATCAGGCAGCCTCACCACGCTTGCGAATACGGCGAAACAGGACAACCGCCAGCAACGTCATCGAGACGGGCAGAAACCACAACAGCAGGACAAAGAGCTGGTTGCTCGCATCCGGAACGCCGATCGGGTTCACATCATACTGCGACAATACGTTCCACACCGCGGTCAGCAGAATCCCAATCAGAGCCGACGAAACGACGACCGGAATCACGAGGCCACGCACATGGCTGCGCCGCGCCGCCATCTTTTCCGCCCGCTCGCGCACTACGCGGTGAGTACGGTTGACCACGGCTGCTCGCGCACCCCAATCCTGCATAGGAACCTGGCTCATAGCGCAACGGCCTCCTTGATGCTGTGCGATGCGCGGATCTTTTCGACCTCGGGCTTCAGGGCGGCGAGTCCGCGATACAGGCGCGATTTTACCGTGGAGAGGGGCGCACGTGTCACGCCCGCAATCTCTTCGAGTGAAAGCTCTTCGTAGAACCGTAGCACCAGCACTTCGCGGTAGGTCGAGTCGAGCGTCAGCAGAACCTCGCCCACCTCGGCGCAGTCTTCGCGCGACTGGAAGTGCTCGAGCGGTGAAGGATCGGAGATGGCAATCTCGAACGGGCGCTCGTCGTCGCCCTCACTCATCTCGTCGAGGCTCGACATGGTGCGCTTGCGCGAGAGGTCGATGACCAGGTTGCGCGCAATGGTGAACAGCCAGGTGTCGAAGCGGGCCTTGCCGTTGTACTGCGCGCCGCGCACCAGCACACGCATCCACGTCTCCTGAAAAAGGTCTTCGGCTACATCGCGCTTGCCGGTCAGGAAGAGCAGATAGCGCAGCAGGCGATGTTGGTACAGCTCGATGAGATGGTCGAGCAGTTCGGGGTCCTGCCTCTTCAGGCCACGGGCAATCGCCGCGTTTTCGCTCTGGGTCTGAGCGAGCACAGCCGGGGCAGCGATGGACGCAGTACGCACAGTCTTAGAGACGCGCATCCGGTCGAAAAAGACTCGTTTTGTTATGGATGGGGTCATTGCCCGGCTTCTCTTATTCTACGGCCCAGGCCGTCGTTCGGCGGGCATTTTGCACGGTAAACTGGACGGATGGACGTTCTTTACGGCCTCCACCCTGTTGAGGAGGCCATTCGGTCGGGCGCGCGCCGCCTGGACCATGTGAGTGTCGCCCGCGAGCGCCGCGATGAGCGGCTGGAACGGCTGATCGGGCTCTGCCGCGAGACGGGCATCCGCGTGGCGCTTGAGCCTCGTGAGCAACTGACCCGGCTGGCCCGCACCGACGCGCATCAGGGCGTCCTGGCCGTGGTGCGGGAGCGGAGCTTTCTGGGCATCGAAGACCTGCTTGCAGCCAGATCCGATGCCGAATCCGCTGGCAGGTCCAATGGAAACAGGTTCTTTCTGGCGCTCGACGGCATCGAGGACCCGCACAATCTTGGCGCGCTGCTCCGGACGGCAGACGGGGCCGGGGTGGATGGAGTCATCCTGCCGGAGCGGCGGTCGGCTCCGGTAACAGCGACGGTGGCGAAGACTTCGGCTGGCGCCTCGGAACATGTTCGTATCGCTCGGGTTACGAACCTCGTGCGGTCGCTCGAACAGATGAAGCGGGCGAACATCTGGGTGCTGGGACTCGACGAGCGCGGGACGCCGGACTATATGGACTTCGACTTCAGGACGGACTGCGTGCTGGTGCTGGGGCGCGAGGGCGCGGGACTGCACGATCTGGTCAAGAAAACCTGCGACCATCTGCTGCGGATACCGATGGCGGGTCAGGTTTCGTCTCTGAATGTATCGGTTGCGGGGGCGGTGGTGATGTACGAGGCGATGCGGCAGCGGCGACAGACGGTCGAAACGGTCAAAAAGCCGGCAAAGAAGCTGAAGGGGCTGGGCTCCTGATGCGTTGTCTGTTTTGTGTGCTGCTGTTTGCGATTGCGTCGGGTCTGCCTGCTCAGGAGCCCCAGCCGCAGCAGGGGACGGTGCTCTTCAGCCGCGATCAGGCTTCGGCTGCGGCGAAGACTGCGGCTCCGGCGGAGAAGGAGCCCGCGGTTGCGGTCACGGATGTTGAGCGGAACTCACTAACCTTTACTGCTTACGATCTGGACGCGCATCTGACTCCTGCGCAGGCCGGGCTTGCGGTTCATGCGCGGTTGACGGTGCGGAACTCGGGCGCGCGGCCTTTGACGCGGCTGGTGTTTCAGGTCTCTTCATCGCTGCACTGGCAGAGCTTCGGGCTGGAGGCTTCCTCGGGCATCTCACAGCTTTCGTTTATCGAGCACACGATCGACACCGATCTGGACCATACGGGCAAGGCGTCCGAGGCTGTCGTTGCGCTCGCTGAGCCGCTGGCTCCGGGCGCGAGCCTGAGTTTGTCCGCCTTCTATGCTGGTGATGTGAAGCAGTCAGCGAACCGGCTGGAGCGGATCGGAGCTCCGGATGACAAAGCCGCACTGGCGGACTGGGACAGGATCTCGCCGGAGTTGACGGCGCTGCGCGGCTTCGGCGACGTGCTGTGGTATCCGGTCGCCTCTGCGCCGGTGTTTCTGGGCGATGGCGCGAAGCTGTTCCAGACGGTCGGAAAAAGCAGGCTGGCGCAGGCAGGGGCGACCGTGCGGCTGCGGCTGGCAGTGGCTTACGTGGGCGACCCTCCGGACGCGGCGTACTTCTGCGGGAGGCGGGAGCAGTTGACCGTCGTCAGCGAGAACAAGAACCTTCCAGTGGTGGACTCGCCGGGGATTGCGACGGCTGAGTTCGCGGCGCGGGCGCTGGGCTTTCGGCCGCTGAGCCTGTTCGTCACGGACCGGCCCGCGACCGTGACCGACGACACGCTGATTGGCGCGGTAACGGACCACTACGACGCGCTGCCGAACTACGCGGCGGCGGCGGCGAAGGTAGCGCCTCTGTTAAAGGACTGGCTCGGAGCGGAGCCGCTGACGATGCTGAACATCATCGACCAGGCTGGGCAGCCGTTTGAGGACGATGCTCTGCTGGTTGCGCCGGTGCGCGCGGCCACGCCGGGTGCGCTGGCTCCTGCGCTGGTTCATTCGCTCGGTCATATATGGTTCCGCTCGTCGCAGCAATGGCTGGATGAGGGCGTGCCGGAGTTTATGGCGCTGCTCTGGCTGGAGCAGACGCAGGGGCGCGATGCGGCAATCGCTCAGCTTCAGAGCAAGGCGAATGCGCTGGCACTGGCCGAGCCGGTGGTGAAGGACGACTCGACTGCCGTGGGGCAGAGTCTGGTTGATGCGACCAGCGAGGTCTACTACCGGACGAAGGCTGCGGCGGTGCTTTGGATGCTACGGTCGATTGTGGGCGATGCGGCGTTGAAGCAGGCGCTCCAGACCTATCGGCGCGCCGGTAAGGACGATGAGGACCCGGAGGCGTTCGAGCGGGTGCTGGAGGCGAGTGCGCACCGCGACCTGCGCTGGTTCTTCAATGACTGGGTGTATCGGGACCGGGGGTTGCCGGACCTGGTAATTGCGGATGTGACGCCGCGGCTGCTACAGACGGCGGCGAAGGGGACGAGCTGGCTGGTGTCGGTGGACGTGCGGAACAACGGCTATGCGGCGGCTGAGGTGCCGGTGACGGTGCGCTCGGGCGACCTGACGATGACGCAGCGGTTGCGGATTGCAGGGCAATCGGACGCCTCGACTCGCATTCTGTTTCCGAGCACTCCTCAGGAGGTGATCGTCAACGATGGCAGCGTGCCGGAGGTGACGGCCTCGTCGCATACGAAGCAGATTGTGGCTCGGTAGGGTCACTCCCCCTCCCCCTATTTTTGTGCAAAGTCCTTCGAACAAAGGAGTTAGGTTCGGACTTCAATTTGAGATGCTTGCTAAAGTATTGATTCTATTACTTCAATGGTGATGGTTTCAGGGTAAAATATTCATCTTATTTGACTTACATCGATTTCAGGGAAGTATTCCAATGGGACAGGTCTGGTGCCGCCACAGGAGAAATGCAGGGATTCTTCCCCTTCGCAAGCTCAGGGTCAGAATGACAGCTTTGAGATGCCTGGTCGAATGCGCCTGAGCCGGACTTTTTTGGAGGACTTCCCATACAGGTGTAGCCCGACGCGAACCGATTTGCAGCGTTAGCGGCATGGCTGAAGCCGTGCCCTTGAGCTAAACCGACTTTTTCAGCACCCTCTCTAGCTCCTGTTTCTATTTTAACGCGATGGGGGAAACTGGCCCGCCATGGCTGGGTGTTGGCGATGTGCCTGTATTTCAAGGGGATGGTGGGTTTGGGGTTGGTTTGAGGGGTTGACAGGGTGGAAATACGGGGATCTCTCCACTCCGGCGGCAAAGGGCGCCGACTCCGGTCGAGATGACGTGTTTTAGGACATTTTCCTTGTAGGGATAGTCCGGCACGAGCTGATGCGGAATGGCCGTTCAAGATTTAGCGGTGGCCGGGGTGGTGGGCGGGGGCGGGAGTGGGTGTGTTGGCGGTCCAGGTCTGGGGGCCGTGCCAGTGGCGGGTGGCAGTGAGGTCGATGCGGTAGGGGCCGGTGGCGCGGTTGGTGGGCAGGGCGGCTGCGAGGCCGTCGCCGAACTGCGGGATGGCCGCGGCGAGGGCGAGCAGGCGCGCGGTGGAGGCCATACCGGTGAGATGGAGCGTGTAGCCGGTCGCGTCGAAGTGGCCCTGGAGGATGGCCGGCTCCTTGCCGCCAAGGGCGAGCATGGTGGGGGTGAGGATGAATCCGGGAGCGAGCGGCGGCGTACCCTGCTTGCTGCGCAGGGAAAGGCTGACGTTTTTCCGAAGGCGGCTGGGCTGCTCCGGCTGGGTGGTTGCCTCTTCGAAGCCATCGACGGATTGCAGGGAGAGATCGCTGGCGACGAGCGAGGCGCGGCCGGCCTTTGGGTTGATGAGGCCAGCTCCGGCGAGCAGGAGGTCGCCTTCCCAGTGCGAGGCGGTGTCGGGGATGGGATGCCAGGAGAGGCTGCCGCTGAGGTTGCCGGTGACGGCGAGGTTGGACGGGATGCGGGAGCTGGCGATGCGGAGCCAGTCGAGCAGCGTGGCAGCAGGGATGCCGGGGGTGCCGATCTCGATCGTGGTCTGGGTGAGGTCGCGGATGTCGGGGATGTCTCCCGAGGCAGCGACCATGGGATGACGGGAGACGGAGATGGGCGGCCAGGTGCAGCGCAGATTGCGGAAGGCGTGGAAGTCGGAGGCGGCGGTGGCGAGACATTCGAGATCGACCTGCAAGAGATGATCCGGAATGAAGTCGGCGCGGCGGGCGTCGATGAGACGGAGGCGGGTCTGGATGGAGCTGTCGGAGACGGTGCCCAGAATGGTGGCGGTGAGATCGAGGTTGCCGCGGACGTTGAGGTCGCGCCCGAAGAGGAGGTGGGTGGATTCGCCGAGGGGTGCCTCGCTCCACTCGCCCTGGAGGTTGAGCGGGACCTGGCCGAGGGAGGCGGCGCGGCCGAGGGTGCCTTCGATCTGGATGAGGCCCGCGCCGGAGACGTCCGTGTCGGTGCGGGCGGGGGTGCCTTTGAGGCGGAGGTGCCACTCCTGGGGGTCGGGGAGCCAGAGGGCGAAGTCGGCGTCGGTGAGCGAGTAGGGGGTCTTTTCCTGGTCGAGCTTGAGGTTGAGGCGCGCGCCGGTGGCTTCGATGTAGGGAAAGCGCGGGGTGGGGCCGGGTTTGAGCTGCGCGGTGGGCGCGGCCTGAATGTGCGCGGCGTGGAGGAGGATGGTGTTGAGGTTCCACTTGCCGTTGGAGAGATGGACGAGGTTGACGCTGGGCTGGTCGAAGCTGATGGTCGAGAACTCGATGCGGCGTCGCCAGAGCGAACTGAGACGGAGTGTGGCGCGGACGGAGTTGGCGCGGATGATGGGCTCGGAGCCGAAGGCGGGGTCTTCATCGACAACGAAGTTGGTGAAGGTGAAGCCGGGCAGCGGGAGCAGGGTGAGCGTGACCGAGTCGAGATGGACGGTGCGGCCGAGGCTTTGGGAGAGACTGGAGGCGATGCGGCGCTGGAAGCGGTTGACGCTGACGAATGGAGGCAGCAGCACCAGCATGAGCAGGATGAGCAACGCGAGCACGACGGAGAGCACACCGGGGAAGCGGCGGGCTCGGCGGCGGCTTGGGGTTTCGCGGGTGCTCGGAGTGGGTTCGGCTTGTTGCATGGGCGGTGTGTGGGTGAAAGACAAGATTAGGGAGGCCCTGATTATGTCTTACCAGCGTACCTCAGCGGCTAAAGCCGCGCAGATTTTGCAGTCTTTACGGCATCCTTCGACTCCGCTCAGGACAGGCTCTGAAGCCGTGCCCTTAACAAAACGAGGCTCAATCAGAGGTTCCTTCGAGCTTTTTTACGGGAAGGTGTGTCTGCTGGAAACCGCAGGTCCTTCGACTTCGGCGGCAAAATACGCCGCCTGCGCTCAGGATGACAATTCCTGAAGTGGTAGAGCCTTGAGTAATCCGCTATAAGGCTATGGAATGGAAACGCAAACTAAAGGCTTCAGCGGGTGATGTGCAGGGTGCGGTCCCAGCGGGTTTCGGTGAAGAAGTGGAGGATGATGTGGCCGATGAAGGCGAGGCGGTCGCCGATGGTCTGCTTGTTCATCTGGTCGGCGGGCGTCTCGAACGACCAGTAGACGAACAGGGGGCGGCCAACGATGTTGGCGCGCGGCGCGAAGCCCCAGAAACGGCTGTCGAGGCTCTCGGTGCGGTTGTCGCCCATGGCGAAGACGGAGTTGGGAGGGACGACGAGGTCGCCGTCCTGAATGTGGTTGGGCATGTCGTTGGCCCAGAGCGCGGTGACGTTGCCGTATTGCAGGTCCGGGCCGGGCGGGACGGCGGGAAAGTCGTCGCGGTAGGCGTTGAAGGCGTGCTGGGGGTTGTCGTCATCGGCGGGCATCTGTGCCTGCGGCAGATGCTGGGCGACTCCGTTGAGGTAGACGACGCCTCTGTTGAGATGAAGATGGTCGCCCGGGAGGCCGATGGCTCGTTTGACGAGGAACATGCCGGGGGTCTCGGAGTTGGGCTTGAAGAAGACGATGATGTCGTTGTGGTGGACCGGGCTGTAGTGGACGAACGGCGCCCAGGAGGTGGGCGGAGCGAAGGCGATGCGATCGACGAGGACATGGTCGCCGATGAGGAGCGTCTTCTCCATGGAGCCGGAGGGAATTTCAAAGTTCTGGAAGATGAAGGTGGTGACGAAGAGGAAGACCGCGAGCACGGCGCAGATGGAGGCGAGCGATTCGAGAGGTGTTTCGGCCTGGTCTGATTTTTTCTTCGCCTGGGGTGCCTGCTCGGTTTCGGTGGGGTTCATGCGTTCTCCGGTGTCTGAGGACAGTGTATCGCTGAATGCAGGCGGGATGAAAAGCGGCTGGTTGGGATTTGTGCTACGACCCCACCTTGGCGACGATAAGGCCGTCGCGAAGATGGGGCACCCGGCGGTTTGTGGGGCTATGAGAACAATGCGGGGATTCTTCGCTTCGCTCAGAATGACGGTGCAGATTGATTTTCAGCGGACGATCTGGAAGGTGCGGCCCCAGCGGGCGAAGCTGGTGAGCAGGTCGAGCGTGCCGGGATGGCGGCCGCGGGGGGTGGCAGCGTCGGCGGTGGCGGCGAGCGGGTCGGGGTCTTCGCTGATTTCGCGGAGAGAGAAGTAGATGAGGAGCGGTTTGCCGACGATGTCGCCGCGCGGGACGAAGCCCCAGTAGCGGCTGTCTTCGCTGTCGTTGCGGTTGTCGCCGAGGACGAAGTAGTTGCCGGCGGGGATGATGAGCTCGCCGTCGTCGATGAGGTTGCGCATACGGATCCACCAGCGGGAGTCGATGTCGGGGTCGGTGCTCTGGAGGCGGGGAAAGTTGTCGCGGAAGTTGTCTGGAGGAGTGGGGCGGTAGACGGCGTAGCCTTCGGCGAGTGGCTGGTCGTTAATATAGACGCGGCCGGCGCGGAGCTTGAGATGGTCGCCGGGCAGGCCGATGACGCGCTTGACCAGGTGCATCGAGGGGTCGATGGGGTAGTAGAAGACGATGACGTCGCCGCGATGGATGCGGCCGGAGGGAAGGATGCCGGTCGAGGCGTCGGTGGAGGGAGCGAGCTTGGTGACGAGGACGAAGTCGCCGATGAGCAGCGTGGGCTCCATGGAGCCGGAGGGAATGCGGAAGGGCTGCACGATGAAGGTGATGATGAAGATGGCCGCGACGATGATGTTGAGCAGAGATTGGATGGTGTGGAGCGCGCCGGTCTTTGCCGTGGCTACCGACACCGGCTGCGGCGGCGCGTCGGGTTGGGCGGCGGGCGAGTTCACGGGGTCTTCTCCATGCCTGTGTGCTTCTGGGCGACGAGGCGCTGGAAGGCGATGCGGGCGGCCTCCTGCTGGGCCTGCTTCTTGGTGGTTCCTTCGGATTCGGCGAGCGGGATGGTGCCGCCGGAGCCGTCGGCGATGCGGACCTCGACACGGAAACGCTTCTGGTGGTCGGGGCCGCTCTGGGCGGTGAGGACGTAGTGGGGTTGGCCGGAGCCGGTGGCCTGGAGATGCTCCTGCAGCGCGGATTTGTGATCGCCGATGGCTCCGGAGAAGGTGCTGGACGCCTGCATGGCGAGGTTCAGCTCGGGAAGCGCGGGCTCGATGATGTGTTTTTCGATGAAGGCGCGGGCGGCGGGAAGGCCGCCATCGAGATAGAGCGCGGCGATGACGGCTTCGAGCGCGTTGGCGAGCAGGGCGGGCTTGCGACGGCCTCCGCTCTGCTCTTCTCCGCGACCGAGCAGCAGGAGGTTGCCGAGGCCGATTTCGGCGGCAATGGCGCTGAGATGGCGACGGCTGACGAGCGAGGCGCGCAGGCGGGTGAGTTCGCCTTCGCGGGAGGATGGGAAACGGTGGAAGAGCGATTCGGCTACGGCGAGTCCGAGGACGGCGTCGCCGACGAACTCGAGCTGCTCGTTGTCGGAGGTGGGGTCGGGGAGTGTCTCGGGCTTGGTTTCGTAGGCGAGCGAACGGTGGGTAAGCGCCCAGGTGAGCAACTTGGGGCGCTGGAAACGATAGCCGAAGAAGGTGGCCTCGCTTGCTGGCGTTCGTCCGGCTTTTTGGCGGCGCGTCGTCACTCGGACCCCCTGCGCTTAAATTAATGTACCGGAGTCAGGTTGCCCGGCAGAGTGTCACTTCTGAGGCGGCGGGCGGTAGGCGTCCTTTTCCGCCTTGCCGCTGGGATCGAGCGGCGCGTTGTCGTCGTCGGACTGGTCGGCTGGCTTCATGCCCGGCGCGGAGAATGGCTGCTTGAGGCCCGCTTCGGCGGCGGCCTTGGTGTCCGGCTGGGAGTCTCTCACGGTGAGGGCGGCCTGGTACTGGGCGATGGCTTTCTGGCGGTCGGGCATGACGTCGTAGAGGCGGCCGAGATAAATGTGCGACCAGGCGAGCGTGCGGGGGTCCTTCGAGGACTGGAGCGTGGCCTGAAAATCCGTGATGGCGGCGTCTGGCTCGCTCTGCATGAGATCGACGCGGGCCATGAGGTAGTGGGCCTGGGCGTGGTCGGCGCTGGGGTCGGCGAGCGCGGCCTTGGCGATGGCCTCGGCTCCGGGCAGGTCGCCTTTGAGCAGCTTCATCTCACCGAGCTGGATGCCGGTCAACTGGCGCGGCGCGCGGCGGACAACATCCTGTGTGCCTGAAGGCAGAAAGACGATCTGCTGGGCGGCGTGGCTCTCGCGGCCCACGTCCATGCCGTAGACCATCTCGCCGATGTCCTCTTTGAGGCTGATGGACTGCCTTTCCATGTTGCCGAGCTTGTCGTAAAAATAGCCGGTGAGAACCCAGCCCTGGCGCATATCGAGATCGACGGCGTTGCGGCGTGTCTGTTCGGCCCGGCGGTTGTAGGCGGACATGGCCGTGTCGTAGCCGATCATGTCGGCGGCGCGGAGGCCGGAGCCGGTGGGACGCACGGGCTTTGCGAGGCCGACATCCATGATGTGCGCCTCGACCGCCTTGATGAGGCACTCGGTGATGAGCGAGGCGATGTTGGATTTGTAGGCGAACTCGATGGGCGCGTCCTGGACGGTCTTGAGCAGCGGCATGAGGCGGTCCATGGCCTGGGCGCGGGAGTAGACCAGGGGCTCAATCTCGTAGTGCAGATAGGTGTGGCGGATCTCGTTCATGTGGACCGCGCCGAGTGGATCTCCGGCAGGCGAGACGACCACGATATAGTCGCTGCCGTAGATGCGCGCGTTGGTGGCTGAGGGCGCGAGCATTGGCTCCATGAGAACAAGGAAGCGGCGGTCGACGTAGCTGGAGACCGGCATGCCGAGGTAGACGTTGGTGTTGAAGACCATGCGCGTGAGCGGGTCGTGAATGCGCGCGGTGAGGGCCTCGTAGTCGGCGTGATGGTTGACCCAGAGGGCGTTGAGGTGAACGTCGGCGGCGAAGGCGCGGAGCAGCGGGAGGATGTTGACGACCTGGGTGGAGTCGGGCGGCAGCTCGAGCTGGCTGACGGTGGGGGTCAGTTCAGGCGGTGGGCTGAGGTAGAGCGCGAGCGAGACGTACTGGGCGAGGTTGAGGCCGCGATCGTTGAGCGTGTGCTGGCGAACATAGGCGCAAAGCGCGTCGCGGCTCTCGCGGGCCTGGGCGGAGACGGTCAGCTCGGAGTTGATCTCGTCGCGAATCTTCAGGCGGATGGGGGCCGAGGCGGCGAGGTCGTCGTCGTAGCCGCAGGCGTTGAGGGCAGCAGCTATATAGAAGAGGGGTTCGCTGGTCTCGAGTGTAACGGACGCACCGGCGGTGCGGGGTTGCGCGATGCGCGGCGGCGCCGGCTGGGTGGTGTCGGTGGCCGGGGTGTCGCTGCTGCTACTGGAGGAGGATGAGCCCTGCTGCGCAAAAGTGGAGGCTCCGCCGAAGAGTACGGCGGCGGCGAGGCATAGGCAGGCAGCACGGAGGGTGGGGCGCGACAGCGGTGGAGCAGGATTGGGCACGGTAGGTTCGACGTTCTTCTGAAGTTTAAGAGAGCGAGGGGGCGGGTGGCAAACGGGTTGAGGTGAGAGCAGTGCTTTCTTGCAGGATTGGCAGGTCCGAGAGGCCGCTCGCCTTCGTGGATTGTATGGGTTGCGTTGGCTGTAGGGGAATACGGGGGTCTCTCCACTGCGGCGGCAAAAAGCGCCGCCTCCGGTCGAGATGACGTGATTTGGTGGTGCGGCAAAGGCCTATGCTTTGGTCGGATGACGTGATTTGGTGGCGATGGACGGAACAGCAGATCCCTTCCCCTTCGGCTTCACTCAGGGTACGGAATGGAAATGCAAAGTCGGCTGGTTGAGATTTGTGCTTTTCTACCCATCGCAAAAGTGCGATGAAGGGGCACCCGGGCGTTTGTGGGTCTGCGGAAAAATGCGGGGATTCTTCGCTGCGCTCAGAATGACCGTGGTTGGGAGCGAAGGCTACGCGCGGACGGAAATGCCGGAGAACGTCATGACGACGCGGCCGCGCACCGGAGCGCCGAAGACGCTGGCGGGCTGGAAGACGCTCAACAGGAGCTGGTCCACGATCTGGGTGCGGACCGAGGAATCGACCTGGCCGGCGACGATGTTGTAGTCGTAGACGCGGCCTTGCTCGTTGACGTAGGCCTCGACAACAATGACCGAGTCCTGATTGGTGATGATGGTTCCGGGCGTGATGGCGGAGTAGAGATAGTGGGGCGCGGTCATGCTGCCGAGCGCGCCGTCGTTGGCCATGACGGGCTCGGGCGCAGCCATCATACCGAGCAGCAGCATGATGCCGCCCAGCAGCACCACGGAACCGGCAAAGCCCGCCGAGACCTGCACCAGCAACGGGCGGATGGAGTTCTCCCACTTGAGGCTGAAAGCGTCGCGCCAGCTTGACTGCCTGCGAACGAACTCGTGCGAAATGGCGAGGCGGAGCTTCATGCCGAGATCTGCGGGGGCCTTTGCGGGACCGAGCGCGGCGAGCGACTGCTGCATGGAGCGCAGCGCGGCGAACTCGCCGGTGCATGGGTCGCAGACTTCGAGATGCCGGGCAATTTCATGCATCTCGTGGCCGCTGACGGCGCCGTCAAGATAAGCCGAGAAGGCAGATTGGATGCGAGCACAGTGTGGAGAGGTCGTCATGCGGCTGTCTCCTTGGATGCCTCGAAGCCTGTGGAAGGAGCAGGCCTGCCGGTTATATGTGCGGCACCTACGGCCAGAAGCGCGCGGAGGGCGGAGCGTCCGCGCGTGAGACGCGATTTGACGGTGCCGATGTTGGTGCTGAGGATGTCGGCAATCTCGTCGTAGCTGAAGCCTTCGATCTCGCGCAGGATGACGACGGTGCGGAAGGCTTCGGGCAGCTCGCGCAGGGCAGCTTCGACGCGAGCGCGGGTCTCAGCGTGCGCGGCGTGGTCGAAGGGGGACTCTGCGCCATCGGCGAGCGTGGCGCCGAGACTGAGCGGCCGGTCGTCGTCTTCGGACGCGGCGGGAGAGTCGATGGTGATCTCCTGCTTTTTGTGGCGCGACCACCAGCGACGCTGGTTGGATGCTTCGCGGAGCGCGATGCGGTAGAGCCAGGTGCGCAGGCTGGCGTCTCCATGGAAGCCGCCGATGCCGCGGAAGACTTTGATGAAGACCTCTTGCGTGATGTCGGCTGCGTCGGCGGGGTCGTTGAGACTGCGCGCAATCAGCGAATAGAGCGGCTGATGATATTGCGCGATGAGGATAGCGAATGCCTCTTCGGAGCCAGCCTTGAGGTCGGCGACGAGTGCTGCGTCTTCGGTCGTGATGCCAATCGCGCTGGCTAAGTTTCCCACGAGTGTGCCCGCCTGCATGTTAGGGTGCCCTCTACAATACGACCTCGAAACAACAAGTGGCAAATAACGGCGTAGTAACCGGTGTCGCGGAGCACTCGGAGGTGATGAAACTGCGCCGCCGGCGGCCGTGTGCTCGCTCACACTATTTCGTTTAGACACTGGCAGATAGCAAAAGGTTCCCTGGGCGGTTTGACGAATGACGCACACTGCTGGAGAATAGAAGAGTCCTTCCCTAAGAGTGGGCCTGTGGCGCAGCTGGGAGCGCGCTTCCATGGCATGGAAGAGGTC